>DASQTM010000280.1:0-3722 GCA_035641875.1 Microvirga sp.
ATCTACGAGGGCCTGAAGAAGACCAACGGAGCCGGCGGCCAGGCGCTGATCGACGCCATGAAGGGCATGAGCTGGACCAGCCCGCGCGGACCTGTGTCGATCGACCCGCAGACCCGCGACATCGTGCAGAACATCTATGTGCGCAAGGTGGAGCGGGTGAACGGGGAGCTGTACAACGTGGAGTTTGCCACGATCCCCAACGTCAAGGACCCGGTCAAGGCCGCCAAAGCCAACTGACCGCCCACAGGGAAGCGCCCTCAAGGAGGGCGCTTCCCCGCTTGAGGTGTATACAAGCCAAGCTTGTTAAGCCCATAATGTTGCGGCGCAACATCGAAATTACCGCAAATACAGTTGCCGATGAGGATTGCCTGTATACATTCTGCGTCTCCAGGGAGAAAACTGATGACAGACGCCAAAGCTTTCCCATTGAACTCCTGGTATGCCGCCGCCTGGAGCGACGAGATCCGGCATGAGTTGGCGGCCCGAACGATTTGCGGGCATGACGTCGTGCTCTACCGGCGCAGCGACGGTGAAGTCGCGGCGCTGGAGGATGCTTGCTGGCACCGGCTGCTGCCGCTCTCCATGGGTCGGCTTGAGGGCGACCAAGTGGTCTGCGGCTACCACGGCCTGGTGTTCAACGCAGCGGGGCGCTGCACCTATATGCCGGCCCAGAAGACCATCAACCCCTCCGCCTGCGTGCGCGCCTATCCGATCGTCGAGCGGCACCGTCTGGTCTGGATCTGGCCCGGCGAGCCCGCCTTGGCAGATCCTTCCACAATCCCTGACTTTCATTGGAATGACGGCACCGAATGGGTGGGGGAGGGTGGCACCTTCTACAGCCTGAAATGCGACTACCGTCTCGTCATCGACAACCTGATGGACTTGACCCACGAGACATATGTTCACGCGGGCAGCATCGGGGATGAGGCGATCACCAGCACGCCTTTCGACGTGACGCATACGGACCGGACCGCAACCGTGACGCGCTGGATGATCAACATCGAGCCGCCGCCCTTCTGGGCCAAGCAACTCGGCAGGCCGGGCGAGCATGTGGACCGCTGGCAGATCATCTACTTCCAGGCCCCGTCGACCATCATCGGCGATGTCGGCGTGGCGGTCACGGGAACCGGCGCTCCGCAGGGGGACCGCTCGCAAGGGGTGAACGGCGCCTTCCTGGCCGCGATCACCCCGGAGACCGACACGAGCTGCCATTATTTCTGGAACTTCGTGAGAACCTTCCGGACAGACGACGAGCAGCTCACCCGGGACATCAACAAGGCGCATGTGAACGAGGGCAAGGGCGTCTACGACCAGGACCACGTGGTGCTTGAGGCGCAGCAGAAGGCCATCGACAAGAACCCGAGGCTGCCCTTCTACAACCTGAACATTGATGCCGGCGCCCTGTGGGCGCGCAAGCTCATCGACGGGATGCTGGCCAGGGAGCAGGGGCAGCCCGCCCAGGTGTCGAACCAAGTGCCGAACCAGGCCGCCGAGTAGGCCCGGCTATGGCTGAGAAGATCGAATGGCGCAGCGCGAAGCTGCGCTCGGTGCGGGACCTCACCCCCGACATCCGGCTCTTCGAGATCGAGACGTCGGGGGATTTCGTCGTTCCGACGCCGGGCAGCCACATCAACGTGACGGTACAGATCGGCGGGCGGGCGGATGCCCGGTCCTATTCGATCGTCGGCGCCTGTACGGACGGCCTGTACCGCATCGCCGTAAAGCTTCTCGGGGACAGCCGCGGCGGCTCCGCCTACATGTGGAGCCTGGCCCCAGGCGCAAACCTCACCATCTCGACGCCGGGAAACCACTTTTATCTCAGCCGCGGGCGGCCGGAATACATCCTGCTCGCCGGCGGCATCGGCATTACGCCGATCTACACCATGGCCCTGGCCCTGGCGGAGACAGCGGCCGATTTCCGGCTGCTGTATTCCTGCCGGCGCCGGCAGGATCTGGCGCTCGGCGATGAGCTTCGGGAGCGGATCGGCGACCGGTTGCATCTGTTCGTCGACGAGGAGGGCGGCCGCGTCGATCTCCAGGCGGAGATCGCCCGGCTCGCGCCCGGAGGCGAACTCTATGTCTGCGGCCCCATCGGTCTGCTGGAAGCGGCCAAGCGCGTGTGGCAGGAGAGCGGCCGGCCGGTGGATCAGCTGCGGTTCGAGACCTTCGGCAACAGCGGCCGCTTCGCCTCGCAGCCTTTCGCGGTGAAGATCCCCCGCCTCGGCAAGGTGGTCGAGGTGCCGCAGAACCAGACCATGCTGGATGCGCTTGAGGCCGCAGGAGTCGGCATGATCTACGATTGTCGCCGCGGCGAATGCGGCTTGTGCGCCCTGCACATCCTGGAGGTGGACGGCATCGTCGACCATCGCGACGTGTTCTTCAGCGACGAGGAAAAGGCCGAGAACCGGAAGCTCTGCACCTGCGTGTCCCGGGTGGCGGGCGGCAGCATCACCATCGATACCGCCGACAGGGCCGCCTGATGCCGTCCCCATCCAACCCAGCGAGCAAGGTGCGATGACCACAGCGGCAGACAGCACCGGCGATCGATCGCTTTCGCAGACGGTGAGGGCGCAGCTTGCCCTGCGGGAGCTCGTCCTTCAGGGTGGTTTGAACCCGGGCGAGCGGGTCTCCGAATTGCAGATGGTCGAGCGCCTCGGGGTGTCCCGCACGCCCGTGCGCATGGCCCTCGTCCGGCTCCAGGAGGAAGGGTTGCTGGAGGCCATTCCGTCCGGCGGCTTTGCCGTGAAGGCGTTCTCGGAGCGGGAGGCGTTCGAGGCCATCGAGATCCGCGGGACGCTGGAGGGCCTGGCGGCGCGCTGGGCCGCCGAGCGCGGCGTCAGCCCGTCTAGGCTCCGAGACGCAGCCGAGTGCCTCGACGCCATCGACGACGTCCTGCTGCGCAACGCCGTTGAGATCGATCTGTCCCGCTATGTGGCTCTGAATGCGCAGTTTCACGGCCTCCTGCACGAATTGGCCGGCAGCCAGACCCTGGTCCGGCAGCTCGAACGGGTCAGCGCGCTGCCCTTCGCATCGCCGAGCGCCCTCGTGACGGTTCAGTCGCGTTCGCCGGAATCGCGCCACATCCTGACGATGGCTCAGGACCAGCACCGCTGCGTTCTCGCGGCCATCGAGCGACGGGAGGGCAGCCGCGCCGAGGCGATCATGCGCGAGCATGCCCGCATCGCCCACCGGAATTTGGAAAGAGCGCTCGCCGACCAGAGGGACATGGATCTCGTGCCCGGTTCGGCGCTCATCAAGAGGCGCATCCGCGCCTGAACTGCAAGGCTCTGAAGGGCCGAAGAGGGAGAAGAAGAATGCTACGTCGAACATTCATAGGGGCCGCAAGTGCTGCCGTGACCATGCTGGCCTTGAGCGGAGCGGCCTGGGCGCAGGAGGCGGTGAAGATTGGTCTGATCTTGCCGATGACGGGGCCGTTCGCCTCGACGGGGCGCCAGATCGAGGCAGCCGTTAAGCTCTACATGCAGCAGCAGGGCGACACGGTTGCGGGCAAGAAGATCCAGCTCATCGTCAAGGACGATACCGGCGTGGCCGACGTCACCAAGCGCCTGGCCCAGGAGCTCATCGTCAACGACAAGATCTCCGTCATGGCCGGCTTCGGTCTGACCCCGCTGGCGCTTGCGCCCGCGCCGCTCGCCACCCAGGCCAAGGTGCCGGCCGTCGTCATGGCGGCTGCCACGGCAACCATCACCGAGGCCTCGCCC
>DASQTM010000281.1:0-4887 GCA_035641875.1 Microvirga sp.
AACCGCCGCGACGGTGAGCGCCAGCGTCAGGAGATAATAGCGCCCCTGACCGCTGGTCCAGGCCGAGGGCCAGACGCCCACGATGCCGTTGTCGCCGCCGGTCACATCCACCCATTGGAAGGCGACCGCATAGAGGATCTGGGCGGCCGCAAGGGTCATCATGGCGAGATAGATGCCCGACAGCCGCACCACGAAAGCCCCGATCAGCGCGGCTCCAAGGGCTGCCAGGAGAAGCCCGAGGGGAAGCGCCGCTTCCATGGGAGCGCCCATCCACTTCACCCCGAGCGCCGCGCCATAGGCCCCCAGCCCGAAAAAGGCGGCGTGCCCGAAGCTCACGAGGCCGCCCACGCCGATGAGAAGCTGCAGGCTGAAGGCGAAGAGCCCGAAGATCAGGATGCCAAAGGCCTGCAACTGCCCGATGATCAGGGCCGCCAGAAACGCGCCGGGCACGCTGCCCATGCCGCCGACCACGGTGACCACGAAGGCCTCGGCGATGATCGAGAGGTCCATGCCCGTATTGGCCGCCACCCGCGGAATCTGGAGCGCGCCGCCGAGGCCTGCGAGAAACGCGCCGAGAAACAGCGTGCCGGTGAACAGGAGAGCCTGGTTGATGCCGAGCGCTGCCACCATCTCGCGATCCTGCGTCGCCGCGCGCACCAGCACGCCGAAGCGGGTCTTGCGCAGCAGGAGCCAGACCAGGCCGAGCACGACGGGGCCTGCGGCGATGAGCACGAGCTCGTAGGAGGGGAAGCGGCGTCCGAGGATCTCCACCGGGGCGCGCAGGCCCGGCGCGCGGGGCCCCAGGATATCCTGCGGCCCGAACACCTGCACCACGAGGTCCTGCACCACGAGCACGATGCCGAAGGTGGCGAGCAGCTGGAACAGCTCCGGCGCGCCGTAGATGCGGCGCAGCAGCAGCACCTCGATCAGGACGCCGATGATGCCGACGATGAGGGCCGACACGAGAATGCCGGCCCAGAACGTGACCGGCCCGAAGGAGAGTTCGAGCAGAAGCGGCGCCAGGGTCGCGGCCGTATAGGCTCCGATCATGTAGAGCGAGCCGTGGGCGAAATTCACGATCCTGGTGACGCCGAAGACCAGGGTCAGGCCGCAGGCGGTGATGAAGAGGGACGAGGCGCTGGAGAGCCCGTTGAGGGCCTGGATGGCCAGGAAGGAGAGATCCATTGTCCTTACTCTCCTGTCGAAGAGAGGAGGCAAAGCAACGCGACGCTACCCTCCTGTCCCTTGTGGGCAGGGGACGGAGGTGGGGGTGTGAGCGAGTGCCTATCAGAAACCAGCGCAAACACCCCCACCCGGCGCTTCGCGCTCACCCTCCCCACAGGGGGGAGGGGATTAGCGTCGCGCCATGGAGCCGGTCTGGACATCAAAGCCGTCGCGAACTTCGCCTAATCCTTCCGCACGGCTTTCACCTCGGCTTCCGTGGGCATGAAGGTGGCGCCGTCCCTGTAGGTCCAGTCCGTCATGCCGCCGCTCGCGCCCTTCAGGACGAGCTTGCCGACCCACGCGCCCATGGTCGATTGGTTGTCGATGCCGCGCATGGTGACCGGTCCCGCCACCGTGTCGAACTTGGCGTCCTCGAGCGCCTTGATGATCGCCTCGGTCTCGACGGAGCCTGCCCGCTCGATGGTGTCGCGGATCATGTGCACCACCATGTAGCCGAGAAGCGACCCTAAGCGCGGCGTGTCGTTGTACTTGGCCCGATAGGCGTCCACGAAGGCCTTGTGCTTGGGCTCCTTGATCTCGTCCCAAGGGTAGCCGGTCACGGTCCAGCCCTCGGGCACCTCGTCCTTGAGGGGCAGAAGCCATTCGGGCTCGCCGGTGAGAAGCGAGAACACCGTCGCGCCCTCGAACAGGCCGCGGGTGTTGCCCTCGCGGACGAACTGGGTGAGGTCGGGGCCGAAGAGCACGTTGAAGACGCCGTCGGGCTTCGCCCGCTCCAGGGCAGAGACGGTGGCGCCCGCCTCGATCTTGCCCAGGGCCGGGTACTGCTCGGCCACGATCTCCGCGCCGGGGACCCGCTCCTTGATGAGGCGCTTGAACACTTCCGCGGCGGACTGGCCGTACTCGTAGTTGGGGGCGACGATGGCCCAGCGCTTGGCGCCGGAGGCCTTGGCCTGGTCCACCAGCATGCCCACCTGCATGAAATTGCTCGGGCGGATGCGGAAGGTGTAGCGGTTGCCCTGCGCCATGGTGATGGCGTCGGTCAGGGGCTCGGCGGCGATGTACACCACCTTCTTCTGGTTGGCGTAGTCCGCCATGGCCACGCCCACATTGGACTGGAAGGAGCCGAACAGCAGCGACACGCCCTCCCGGGTCACCAATTCGTCCGCGACGCGGGTGGCGTCGCCGGTGGTGGCGCCGTCGTCGCGGGAGATGATTTCGAGCTTGCGGCCGAGCACGCCGCCCCGGGCGTTGATCTCGTCGAGCGCCATCTGCCAGCCGCTGCGGTAGGGCACGGTGAAAGCCGCCCACCGGGAGTAGGAGTTGAGCTCGCCGAGCTTGATCGGGGGCTGCTGCGCCTGGGCTGCCGGGCCTGCCCAGGCGAGCGCCAGTCCGAGAGCCAGCCAGCGGGTCGTCGCTACCTTCGCCATGTCACGTTCCCCGGTTGCAGGACCTGCCAGGATGTAGGGCCAATCAAGGCGGGAAGAAAGCCCGAACTGCCAAGGTTTGCGCATTCCTGCCTTGCTTCTCCAGCAAGGAATGACACATTCGCAGCCTGTTCGTTCCCTTCTCCCGGTGGTCTCATGCTCCTCGACAAAGATCCTGCCCGCGCCTTCATGCCGTACCCGGCCGTGTCCGTGCCCCATGCGGAGGAGGGGCCGCTGGCGGGCCTGACCTTTGCGACCAAGGATCTGTTCGACGTGGCAGGCTACCCGACCGGGTGCGGATCGCCCCACATGCTGGCCATGTCGGGGATCAAGACCCGGACTGCGCCCACGGTCCAGCGGCTCCTCGATGCGGGGGCGCGGCTCGTGGGCAAGACCATCACGGACGAACTCGCCTTCTCCATGAGCGGCAAGAACTCCCATTTCGGCACGCCGGTGAACGGCGGCGCGCCGGACCGCGTCCCCGGCGGCTCGTCCGCCGGCTCGGCTGCGGCGGTGTCCAACGGCCTGTGCGACTTTGCGCTCGGCACCGATACGGGCGGGTCCGTGCGGGCTCCGGCCAGCCATTGCGGCCTCTTCGGCATTCGCCCGACCCATGGCCGCGTGAGCCTCGAGGGCTGCCACGACCTCGCCCCGTCCTTCGACAGCTGCGGGTATTTCACCCGCGACGGCGCGACCTTCGTCCGGGTCGGCGAGGTTCTGCTCGGGCGGGACAGCCATCCCCTGCCGCCGGGCCCGAAGGTTCTATTGGCCAAGGATGCCTTCGCCCTCCTGGCGGGGCCGGTGCGGGAGGCGCTTCAGCCGGCCCTTCGCCAGGCTGCCGCCGTGCTGGGCGCGCCCGAGGAGAGGGACGTGGTGGTCGAGGGCTTCACCGCCCTCTATTGGGCCATGCGCTACATCCAGAGCCGGGAGGCCTGGAATGTCGATGGGCCCATGATCGAGCGCTACCGTCCGCCCCTCGGCCCCGGCGTCGCGGACCGGTTCGAGTTCTCGAAGGCCGTCACCGATGGCCAGGTCGCCGAGTCGCTTGCGATCCGAAGCGCCTTCCGGGCCCGGTTCAGCGCTCTTCTGGGCCAAGATACGGTGCTGATCCTGCCCACCATGCCGGATGTGGCGCCGCTGCTCACCGAGAGCGACGAGACCCTGAACGACTACCGCAACAGGGCCCTGAACCTGCTTTGCCTCTCGGTTCTGTCGGGCCTGCCGCAGGTGTCCATTCCCCTGGCTTCCCGCCTCGGGGCCCCGCTCGGGCTCTCGATCATGGGGCCGGCCGGAAGCGATTCGAGCCTCGTCTCGCTGACCCGGCGGATTGCGGACGGGGCCGCGTCCTGATTGAACCGATCCGGCTCCGCGATAGTTACCGGCACGGCGCACAGCCTGAAAGGGGCAAGGCATGACCAACCCAGTCGTTCACCCTGAAACCCCGCGCGTGGCCGTGGCCAGCGCCTGCGTCGTCGGCGAGGGGGCCGTGTGGGATCACCGGTCGGACACCCTGTTCTGGGTGGACATCAAGAACCCGGGAGTTTGGCGCTATCATCCGGACGCCAACGAGCATTACCGCATCGATGCCCCCGAGCGGGTGGGCTTCGTCGCCCTGACGCCCGATCCCGACACGGTCGTGGCCGGCTTCAAGTCCGGCCTCGTGCGCTTCAACCTCAGGACCGGCGATGTGCAGCCCATCGTCTCGCCGGAGCCGGAGCACCCCGGCAACCGGATCAACGACGGGCATGTAGGGCCGGACGGCGCGATCTATTTCGGCACCATGGACGACGACGAGAAGGAGCCCACGGGCGCTTTCTGGCGCTGGGACGGCCGGGAGCTGACCCAGTTCCATTCCGGCGTCGTCGTCACCAACGGCCCTGCCTTCAGCCACGATTCCCAGACGCTCTATGCGGCCGATACGATGGGCGGAATGATCTATGCCTTCGACGTGGATCGCGGCCGGCTTGGCGAGCCGCGCCGCTTCGCCCGGTTCGAGGAGGGCTGGGGACATCCGGACGGCATGGCGGTGGATGCGGAAGGCCATGTCTGGGTCTGCCACTGGGGCGCGTCGCGCATCACCCGGTTCGGCCCGGACGGCTCCGTCGAGCGGATCGTGCCGGTGCCGACGGCCCAGGTGACGAAATGCGCCTTCGGCGGGCCGGACCTCACGACCCTTTACATCACCACGGCTGCCATCGGCCATGATCCCCATATCGATCCCATGGCGGGCCACCTCTTCAAGGTCGAAACCGGCACCAAGGGTTTGAAGGCCAACATC
>DASQTM010000282.1:0-9240 GCA_035641875.1 Microvirga sp.
CTTTTCCAGCAGGCCCTTGAAGCTGTCCGGCGGCAAGAGCTCCACGTCCTCGGCGAACATGGTGAAGAGGCAGCGCATGAGGAAATGCGCCACCTCCTCGGCGTTGCAGCCGCGCTCCTCCAGGGCCTTGCTCACCTGGGCCAAGCGCCGGGCGATGTCGCGGGTGACGCGGGCGGCCTCCTTCGACGGGTCGAGGGAATGGGGCTCCTGCCAGATGCGTTTCAGGAGAGCGCGGGTTTCCGGCTTGCGCAGGTCCTCCATGTAGAGGCGAAAGCCGTTGCGGTCCGGGAAATGGCCATAGGCGCGGCCGGTGCCGGTGAAATCCGCGTAGAGCTCCAGGCAATGGCCCACGTCGCAGACGATGACGAAGGGCGGCGCGGGATGGTCGGCGTCGAGGAGGAACACATAGGATTCCGCCTGCTGGCGCGCGTTCTTCATCATCACGTCCCAGCCGCGGCCGATGCTGCGGCGGCCGAGCTCGGTGGGCTCGTCGGCCAGCATGGAGAGCTGGCCCGGAATGGCCTTGTGCTTGCCCGGCAGGCGCGACTGCTTGGCGATGTTATTAAATTAGCATCGCAACTTGTATTTGATAGAAGTTTCGGACTCAAGAACCTTACGTTGCGTTAGGTTTTCGCTTTTTTCTCCTGGCTCCAAAAAGTGGGGTTTAAACTACGTAGGTGGAAAATTGCCCGAGCGTGAGATGAGCCCTGCTTCCAGATGTCTGCCTAACGAACAAGGGCCGCTCGTTGAGCGGCCCTCTTTGCAGGCTGCAAAATTTGGGCGGAGCCGCGGCTCCGCCCGGGATGGGTTTGGATCAGCCCGGGATCAGGACGCTGTCGACCACGTGGATGACGCCGTTCGACTGCATCACGTCGGCGATGGTGACCATCGACTTGCCGCCCTTCTGGTCGGTGATGGTCAGGCTGTTGCCAGAGGGCGTAACCGTCAGCATCGCGCCCTGCACGGTGGTCAAGGTCGTCTTGCCGCCGCCGGCCTTCACCTTCGCCACGAGGTCCTGCGCGGTCATCTTGCCGGCCACCACGTGATAGGTGAGCACGCCGGTGAGCTGGGACTTGTTCTCGGGCTTCAGCAGGGTATCGACCGTGCCGCTCGGCAGCTTGGTGAACGCCGCGTTGGTGGGGGCGAACACGGTGAACGGGCCCTTGCCCTGCAGGGTCTCGACGAGGCCCGCGGCCTTCACGGCGGCCACCAGGGTGGTGTGATCCTTCGAGTTGACGGCGTTCTCGACGATGTTCTTCGACGGATACATCGGCGCGCCGCCCACCGTGGTGGTCTTCTCCTGCGCGACGGCGGGAATCGTGAACGTGAGGGCCGGAGCGGCGAGCGCAAGGGCGGCGGTCAGGCAGGCGATGCGGATTTTCATGGATTTCGTCCCTGAGTTGGTTGCATGAGGTCCCGGCTCGGGGCCGAAGACCGAAGGCTCAACCTTCAGGGTGTGTACCCCGCACGAATGCCCTTGGATGCGGGGTTGGCGAAATTTTTCGCGAGGTCAGGCGGAGAAAGCCGTGGGGCCTCTCAGATAGGCTTCGATGCGGTCGATCTCGACCTGGGTTCTATCCGCATGATCGGGTTGCGCTGCGTCCTGCTGCTTCGCTACCGGCCGGGGCTTCTTGGGATCGTTCGCAGGAGCGGCGCCTTTGAGGGTGGCGCGATCCTTCGGCAGGCTCTTGTCCTGCGAGGGATCGTCAGCAGTATCGGGGGGGTGCCGTGCCATTTTAGAGTCCTCCTTGAGGCGCGCGGGAGTGTTCGCCCGATCCGTGTCCCAATTAGGGCGAAATTACAGGGCTGTCGCGGCCGTCCCCTTCATAACCACGGGTCCCGTCGGCTGCCCTGTGGGCGACCCGGTCAGTGGCTCGACCGATATCGCGAAGAGTTGATTCGAATGCGGCTGCGGCAGGTTCTGGAGGCTCAGGAGAACCGTCCTGGCCGTCTGGACCACGCCCACCGACACCGGCGCGCCCGCCGGATCCGGGAAGGTCCAGACCTGGATCGAATGGTTGTGCGGAATCTCCATGTCGCCCAAGGGCGTGAGTTCGGCCCGGCCGTCGTCAAACGTGCGCAGCACCGCGCCCGGCTGGTTGGCGTCGGTCATGAGAACGGCCACCAGAATGGGCTGGCGGGACGCCTTCTCGGCGAAGAAGGCGAGGCCCGCCGCCAGCACGAGCGCCGCCACGGCGCCGGCCATGCCGAAGGCGCGCCAGAAGGACAGGCTGTCCCACAGACCCTGGAAGAGGCCGGGCGAGGCTTGGCGCTGGGGCGAGAGAACGGGGCGGGGGCTGGCCTGGGGGGGGTCGGCTTGGACCTCCCCTTCCAGGCCGGATTCGATCCGATGCCAGAGGGCCTCTCCGGGAGGCGCGTCGACGGCTGTGGCGTCCCATTCGGAGAAGCGGCCGCGCCATTGCTCGACCAGGGTCTGGAAGCCCTCGTCCGATGCCAGCAGGCGCTCCGCCTGGCTGCGCTCGTCCCCTTCCAGGAGACCCAGCACGTGCTCGGCGGCCAAGCGGTCTTGATCGTCGCGGGTCATGCCATGCAATCCCTCAGGGAGATCAGGGAGCGGCGGATCCAGGACTTGATGGTGCCGAGCGGAACGCCGAGGCGTCCCGCAAGCTCCCCATGGCTCAGGCCATGGATATAGGCGAGGGTGATGGCCTGTCGCCGCGCCGGCTCCAGGCCTTCCAGGCAGCGCTTGAGGCTTCCCGTATCCGACAGGCGCATCAGCACGGCCTCGGCATCTTCTTCTTCGCTCACAAGCCCCATAGGCTCGAAATCCTCGACAAGATCGGTCCGGTTCTCTCCCCGCAGGATGTTGAGGGCGCGGTTGCGCAGGATCGCGTAGAGCCAGGAGCGGCCTTCGCCCCGGGCGGGATCGAAGCTCTCCGCCTTTCGCCAGACCTGTAGGAAAGTATCATGCACCGCTTCCTCCGCCAGCGCCCGCCGACGCAGGAGCCGCATGGCGACCCCGATCATCCGCGGCGCTTCGCTGTCGTAGATGGCGCGCAGGGCCAAGCGGTCGCCCCGCGCGCATCCGCGAAGGGCTTGGTTCAGGTCGAAGGCCGGGGAGGCGATCTCCCCAAGGTCTGCCTTCACGCAAGATCTCCGTGTCCATCTGTGAGCCATACACCCGAAGCAGCGCTTCGGATGCACGACCGCACAAAAACCAGGCCCCCCTGCATCCATAGAGGATTCCGGCGGGTATGGGCAACAGCCGGCCGCTCACGGCCGGAGCTTTCACCCGGAGGAATTCGTCATGAGATGTGTTGCATTGGCCGCGGCCCTCGTCGGATCAACCCTGTCGATCGGAACCGTTCAGGCGCAGACCGTCGCCGCCCTTGTGGGGGACGACATGATCGCCCTCGTGGACGTGGCGGGAAAGAAGGCCGGCGCGCCCATGAAGGTATCCGGCCTCTCCGGGGCGCTCATGGGCATCGACGTGCGCCCCGCGGACGGCATGCTCTACGGCCTGGTGACCGATGGAACGATCGTCACGATCGATCCGTCCTCCGGCAAGGCGACCGTGAAGTCCAAGCTCGACGCCATGCTGGCGCCGGCCACCATGGCGACCGTGGATTTCAATCCGGTCGCCGACAGGCTGCGCATCATCGGATCGGACGGCATGAACCTTCGCGTCAACGTGGATGACGGCAAGGTCACCAAGGATGGGCAGCTGAAAGTCGCCGATGCCGACATGCACAAGGGCAAGACGCCCAGGATCGTGGCGGGCGCGTACACCAATTCCATGAAGGGCGCCAAGGAAACGACCCTTTTCGACATCGATGCGAGCGGCGCCCTGGTCAAGCAGGCGCCTCCCAACGACGGCGTGCTGAACTCGGTCGGCATGCTGGGCATGGAGGCCGGCAATGTCGCCTTCGACATCGTGGCGGGCGACGCCATAAGCGAGGGCTGGCTCATGAGCGGCAAGACCCTCTACAAGGTCGATCTGGCCACCGGCAAGGCCTCGGAGGTCGGCATGATTGCAGGGGTGGACGGAACCGTGCGCGACATCGCGGCGATGCCGAAAGCCATGTGATAGAGAAACGCGACCGAGCGGCGCGCCGGAGGCGACCGGCGCGCCTTATCACGCCTCAGACGCAGCTTCGTCCCATGGCGTTCACACCCTCGTCGAGCAGGTCGGCGAGGTTGGGGATGCCGATGAGCCAGTCTGCGGTGGAGATGGAGCTTGCCTCCTCCCGCTCCCGGGCGAGGCGCACGGCGGCGCCCCATTCCTCGGGCTCCATGTCGCCGCGGCCGATATAGACCAGGGCGATGAGATCCGCGCGCTCGTCGTCGTTGAGGCCGGCGATCACGTCCCGCACCTCTTCCTCGGTGGCGTCGTCCGGCGAGGCCGTGAGGGCGTCGATGCTGCCGTCATCGATGGGGTTCGAGCCCGAAGCCGGATCGGTGAGGCCTTCCTTCACGTCGATGGCCCTGGCCCGGAGAATGAGTTCGCAAACCTTGTCGAGCGCGATATCCATGGAAATCCTCTTGCAGGCGATATGTCTTAAAGCTTCTGTGACGAGGAAACCCTTCAGGGGCCGTTCGGTTCGGCTTTGAGGCCGGTTTCGCCCCGACGCGGCGCCTGGCAACGATTTCCTAAGGCCTATGGAGGATGGTGGCGACGCTGCCTTCCCTCCCGCTCGCGATTCGATGATGTCCGGCCTCCAGATCCTCGGTTTCACCGCCGCCCTCCTGACCACCTTGTGCTGGCTGCCCCAGGCGCTGCGGACCATCCGCACCAAGGATACCAAGTCCCTGTCCCTGCTGACCCAGAGCGCCTTCACCCTGGGCGTCGCCCTCTGGCTGGCCTATGGCGTTTTCACCGGCGACGCGCCGATCATCTTCGCCAACAGCGTCACCATCTGCTTGGTGTCGCTCATCCTGGTCTTGAAATTGCGTTACGGGTAGTATGCTCCTCCCCACGGAGGTCGCCATGCGCCGGTTCTTTGCCTTTTGCCTGATCGGGACTGCCCTTTGCCTCGGCCTCGCGCCTGCCGCCGTGGGGCAGACGCCCCGCGGAGCAGGGGCCTTCAGGCTCGAGCCGCAGCGTCCGGGCGCGGTGGATATCTACATTCTCTCCTTCGGTCTCTGGGGACCGCAGAGCGTGTTCGAGAGCGAGGCGAAGGGGGCGGCGCGGGTTCTCGAAGCCCAGCTCGGCTCGAAGGGGCGCACCATCGTCCGGTTCAACACCAAGCGCCGCTCCGATGCGACTCCCGCATCCCTGCGCGCCGCCGCTCAGGCCGCAGGACAGGCGCTCGACCCGGCGGAAGACGTGGTGGTGCTCGTCCTCACCTCGCACGGCGCGCCGGACGGCATCGCCCTTGTGGCGGGGCGCAATACCGTCCTGATGACCCCAGCCGACGTGAGGACCCTCCTTGACGAGACCCGGGCGCGGCACCGGGTCGTCATCGTGTCGGCCTGCTATTCGGGCACCTTCGCCCGGGCGCTCGCCGATGAGCGCACGCTTGTCATCACGGCGGCGGCCGCCGACAAGCCGTCCTTCGGGTGTCGCGATGGGGCCACATGGACCTATTTCGGCGACGCCTTCTTCAACAAGGCCCTGCGGCGCGAGGCCCGCCTCGACGCCGCCTTCGAGACCGCCCGGCGGCTGGTGACGCAGCGGGAGCAGCGGGAGGGCTACGACCCCTCCAACCCGCAGATCGCCGGCGGCTCGCAGGTGCTGGAGCGCCTCAGCGGGCGCTGAGGCGCTGCTCCTGCGCGGCAAGCGGTTCGATACGCCTGACCCACCGCTCGATCCGCCGCCGGTTGACGCCGAAATCCGAGCGGCCGATCTGGCTGCGGGAGTACAGGGCCAGGGTCGAGAGGTTCGGGCCCTGCTCGATCACCTCCGCCACGATCGTATCGGGATAGCGCATCAGCCTGGTGCGGGCGAGGTAGCGGTCCTGCCTCGGGCCGGATTGCACGAGGGTTACGCCGGGGTCCGCTAGGGCGGCTTCCGAGACGAGGCCGCGCAGGCGAGCGCCGGAAAGAGCGAAGACCGGAGGCTCGGAATCGGGCGTGTCGGGACAGAAGGCCCGAGGGCAGATCAGGGCGTCGTTCGGGCTGCTCCGCCGCTTGAGGGCGGCAAAATCCACCGGCCCCAGATCGGGAGGGCCGAAAACGCTCTGCCACACCCGGTCGAGTCCCGTCTCCCAGCCGCGCCACAGGCTATAGCCGAGGCCGACGCCCGCAAGACCCATGATGGCGGATTTCTTCCTCATCTGCGCTCGTTCCTCCGGGCAGCTTGACACCGCCTCGTGGAAGAATAGGGCAGGGCGCGTCCTCATCCCACCTCTCCATTCCAGCTTTCCCGGATCCTCATGAGCCCCCACACCGCGCCCGTCCTGATGCTGATCGCATCGAACGTCTTCATGACCTTCGCCTGGTACGGGCATCTCAAGTTCAAGACGTCGCCCCTGTGGCTCGCGGTGCTGGCGAGTTGGGGCATCGCCTTCGTCGAGTACTGGTTCGCCGTGCCGGCGAACCGCATCGGCTCCGCGGTCTATTCGGCGGCAGAGCTGAAGACCATGCAGGAGGTCATCACGCTCGCGGTCTTCGCCGGCTTTTCCGTGCTCTACCTGAAGGAGCCCCTGGGCTGGAACCACCTCGTCGGCTTCGGCCTGATCGCCGCCGGCGCGGCCTTCATCTTCCAGGGGCGATGACGATCAGGAAGACCCTCAGCTCGCGGGCTTCATCCGCAGGATGCGTCCTTGCGAGGAATCCGTCAGGAGATAGATGAAGCCGTCCGGGCCCTGGCGCACGTCGCGGATGCGCTCGCCGAGGTTTTGCAGCATGCGCTCCTCGCCGGTCACCTTGTTACCGTTGGTCTCCAAGCGCGAGACGAGCTTGCCGGCTAGCGCCCCGACCAAGATGCTGCCGCGCCAAGCCGGGAACTTGTCGCCGGTGTAGAAGGCCATGCCGGAGGGAGCAACCGACGGATCCCAGTAGAAGGCGGGCTGCTCCAGGCCCGGCTTCCTCGTGCCTTCGCCGATCTTCTCGCCCGAGTAATGGACTCCGTAGCTGATCACCGGCCAGCCGTAGTTCCTGCCCTTTCCGGGAATGTTGACCTCGTCGCCGCCGCGCGCGCCGTGCTCGACGGTCCAGAGTTCGCCCGTGGCCGGATTGAGAGCCGCCGCCTGCACGTTGCGGTGGCCCAGGGACCAGATTTCGGGGCGGGCGTCCTCCCGGTTGAGGAAGGGATTGTCCGCCGCCGCGCTGCCGTCCGGCCTGATGCGGACGATCTTGCCGATGTGGTTTGCCGGGTTTTGGGCCTGATCCCGAAGATCGAAGCGGTCGCCCAAAGTCACGAACAGGTTGCCGCTGCGGTCGAACACCAGGCGCGAGCCCCAGTGGTTGTTGCCGGTGTAGGACGGTTCCTGACGGAAGATGACCTGCACGGATTCGAGCGCCGTTCCATCGTCGCTGAGACGGCCCCGCGCTACGCTCGTGCCGGCGCGGCGTTCGCCGCGGTCCTCGGCGAAGCTCAGATAGACGAGACGATTCTGCCGGAAATCCGGGTCGAGGGCGACGTCCAGAAGCCCTCCCTGTCCTCGGGCCGCGATCCGTGGAAGGCCCGTGACCGGCTCAAGGAGCCTGCCATCCGCCTCTGCGATGCGCAGGCGCCCCGGCTTCTCGGTCACCAGCATGCGGCCGTCGGGAAGAAAGGCGAGGCCCCATGGGTTCTGGAGATTGCGCGCCAGGGTCTCGACGATCACTTCCACCTTGTCGGTGCGAAGGCGCTGCGTGTCCTGGGCCAAGGCGGCAGGGGCTGCGCTCAGAGCCAGGGCGCAAACGATGGCGCGAAGTTTTAACATGGGATCTCTCCGTCGTTTCGATGGCGGAGAGCTAACTTCTCGCGGCAAGGCGTCAACCTCGCCGGCGTTCACTCCGGCGTTACCGCTGCGAATAAAGCGGCGGCGTTCCCGCGCTGGCGCTGGACATGGCCTGGGTGGTGGCCATGACCGATACGGTGGCGAGGCTCATCAGCATGATCAGGATCAGGGAGCAGCGGCTCTCACGACGCGGGTCGAGGCGATGGGCGCGGGCCAGGACCCGATGATCGTTTCTTGTGCGGAGGCTCTTCATGGGCTCTTCCCCCAAGCAGCCAATTCGAACTGCGGAAGAAAAACCGCATTGAATCAAGAAAGTTCCACTCATCAACAGGGATGATGCTTTTATCCCCGCAGTTAAACGCCGGTATTAACGAAGTATTAACCAATATTAACGCTTCGGCCTCGCAACGACGGATTCGGCGGAGCGTTCCGTGGGCCCGTGGAACACCGCCTCGATGTTGTTGCCGTCGGGATCGAGCGCGAAGGCGGCGTAGTAGCCGGCATGATAGGAGCGCTCGCCGGGCCCGCCATTGTCGCGTCCGCCATGGGCGAGCGCCGCCGCATGAAAGGCGTGCACGCTCTCCCTGTCCCGGGCTTGGAAGGCGAGGTGGACGCGGGAGACCGGGCCGTCGGCCCGGTCGATCCAGAGCTCGTCGCTGGAGAAATGCTCCGGGCCCTCCGATGTGAGATCGCGCCCGAGGGCCTGCAGGACAGCGCGGTAGAAGCGCCGGCTCGCCTCGAGATCAGAGACGCGCAGATGGACGTGGTCGATCAGGCGGCCTTGATGAAACTGCATGGGCAAACCTCCCAAACCAATGCTCTCGTGTTCGTCATTCTGGCGACAAGCCGGAATCGCTGGACAAGTGTGACGTAAAGTAAGCACTCCTCCCCCTTGTGGGGAGGAGTGGGTGTCAGCGCCGCCATCTCAGAATGAAGCGCCGGCACCCCCACCCTGGCCCTCCCCACAAGGGGGAGGGGAACCCGTGGTGCCACCTGTGACGCTACCGGTGATGGATTCCCTTCCCCTCCGGTGACTGCCGTCACCTCCGGCCGGACCGGTCTGAAAGACCGGCAGAATGACACTGAGGCTGTAGGTACAGGTGTCATCCTGCCGATCCTTTGGATCGGACCGGCGAGCCGCAGGCGAGAGAAGGGGATCGCGTGCAGGACGAGGCGCCCTGAAGGCCCGGATGGCTCTGTCTGATGGTGTCAAAGACCCAACACCTTCGGGCCGGAGCCGTTGGGCTCCAGCCTTGGGAGGCAATCGAGGAGTGGCGCGAGAGGCGGTCCGGCTCGATGCTGTATGATGATGAAGAGCCGGAAGCGGCCCTCGCGCACGGTTCTTTTAGGCGGACAGGCGACGCGAACCCACCGATCGTCAGCTCAGGCGGTG
>DASQTM010000283.1:0-5426 GCA_035641875.1 Microvirga sp.
GATAGGATCTCCGAGACGGGCATCGACCGCTCCGTCATCGAGGCCCTGACCGGTCAGGTGATGGACATGCGCCAGGACCTGGCCCACCGAGCCGAGCCGCAGCAGATCGCGCGCCTGTCCGACGATGTGGCGGCGCTCGGCCGCCACATCGTCGATCTGCGCGCCGACCAGAGTGGCCGCGGCGATTTTTCCGCGCTCAAAGCCTCCCTTGAGAACGTCTGCTCCGCCTTGAGCCGCACGGTCGCCGCCCAGGAAGCCGGCAACGTGCCCGAACAGATTCGTCATTTGAGCCAGCGCCTCGACATTCTGGCGAGCCGGCCGGAGCCCGCCAACCTTGACTCCATCGCCGAGCAACTGGCGCTCCTGACGGAGCGGATGGTGCGGTTTTCCAGCAGTCGCCTCGATCAGGCCGATGCGCTGGCCGAAACGCTCGGCCGACTTTCCTCACAGGTGGAGGCGGTCGCTCATAGGGAACTCCCATCCCAAGAACCCCTGATGCAGCGCTTTGACCGGATCGAGCAGGAACTGCGGCAGGTCGGCCAGAGGGTCGACGTCTCCGGCGTGGAGTCGATGCTGCGCTCCATCGACGAGAAGCTGGAACGGGCTCCGGTCGCCTCCGGGCTCGACGGCCTTGAGCAGCGGATCACGGCGCTGGCGGAAGGCTTCGCCCGCGAACCGCTCGACAAAGCATCCCCGGAAGCCCAATTGCGGCACCTCCAGGACGAGGCCGCTGGAATCGCGGAGCGCGCGGCCCGGGCCGCGCTGAAGGACATCGGGTCCAGCCTGCCTGATGCGGGCGATCTCGACGCGCTGAAGCAGGGCTTTGTCGAATTGAAGGCGCTCCAGGCTCGCACTGAGGCCAAGACACAGCAGAGCCTGCGCGCCGTGCATGGGGCCTTGGAGACCCTCCTGGCCCGTTTCTCCAGCCAGGATCCGGCGTCGCAGCCGGGCCTTGACCGCGCCTTGACCCTGCCTGCACGATCGGCCGAGAAGCTGCCGCCAGCCGACCGGCTCGAAGCGGCGGTGCGCCGCCTCCATGCCGCCGCCCTGTCCCAGATCGAGGAGGCCCCATCGGGTTATCCGGAGGATGGTCTCACCGGCATATCCGCGGCGGTCGAGGACGGAAAGACGATCGATCCCCATGCGCCCCGCAGGGGCGCATCGCCCCCGTCCTGGGAGGCCGATCTGGGCAATCTGCGCGCAAGCTTGATTGCAGCGGCCCGGCGGGCGGCGCAGAATCCTGCCGCCGACAGAGCCGATCCGGCGGCCTCTCCGCCTCAGAGCCCGGCGGATGGGCCCGGTGAAGCGGCCTCCTCGTCCCCATCCTTCATGGAGCGGATCCGGCGGACGCTGGACGGCCGCCCCCTCCTGCTGGGTCTGGCCTTTCTCATCCTGGCCGCCGGAACGGCCCGGATCCTCTCCGGCGAGCCCGGTTCCCCATCCGTGACGTCTCTTCCTGCGGTGCAGCAGGCCCAGGAACAGGCCGCAGGACCTGCGAGGGGTGTCGCGGGCATTTCGCCCGTTCTGAAGCAGGCCAGTCTTTCCCAGGCGTCGAGTCCGCCTCCGGCGCCCGCCCCGTCGAGCCAGGGCGGGATCCTCGTCAATCCCGAAACCATCGGCGCGATTCCCATGGAAGTGCCCGCCGCCCTGCGGCAGGCGGCCCTGTCCGGAGATGCGGTGGCGATCTGCGAGGTGGCCGCGCTGGCGGCCGAAGGACGCGGCTTCCCCCAGGACGCCGCCCTGGCGGCTCGACTCTACGGGAAAGCAGCCGAGGCTGGCCTGCCGCCCGCGCAGGAGCGGCTTGCCATGATGCACGAGAAAGGCATCGGTCTTGAGCGCGACGCCAGGCTTGCCGCTCTCTGGTATGAGCGGGCGGCTCAGGGCGGCAACATCCGCGCCATGCACAACCTGGCGACCCTTCTCGCCTCAGGGGTTCACGGAAAGCCGGATTATGCCGCAGCCTTCCGCTGGTACGGCGAGGCGGCCGAGGCCGGATTGCAGGACAGCCAGTTCAACATGGGCGTTCTCCTGGCCCGTGGCATCGGCGCCAGGCAGGATTTCGCCAAAGCCTTCGGGTGGTTTGCCCTCGCGGCGGCCGAGGGCGATGCGGACGCGGCGCGAAAGCGCGACCAGGTCGCGGCGCGGCTCAGCGCCGCCGATCTTGCAACGGCAAAAGCCTCTGTTGCGCAGTGGCGACCGAGGCTGGCCGATCCCGTTGCGAATGGGCTTACGCCGCCGGTCCCAGGGCAGACCTTGGCCTTGGATCGCACCGTACACAACAAGAGTTGAACCGGCGAACGGTGGCGCTCAGGTTCCGTTCAGGCGATAAACCCTAATTGTCTCTCGGCGCGTGACAAAATCTGCATGGCTGCACCGGCCAAAGGGGGATCCGGGGTGCAAATCTATTTGCCCATCGCCGAGATGCCTGTGAGCGTATTGCTGATCCTGGGGCTGGGAGCAGCGGTAGGCTTCATCTCGGGCCTGTTCGGCATCGGCGGCGGCTTCCTCATGACCCCGCTGCTCATCTTCCTGGGCATCCCCCCGGCCGTGGCGGTGGCCACCCAGTCCGCCCAGATCGTCGCCTCCTCCACCACCAGCGTGCTTGGGGCGCTGCGCCGCAAGGCCCTCGACCTCAGGCTCGGCGCCATCCTGGTCGCCGGGGGCTTCGTCGGATCCATCCTGGGCGTCTGGTTCTTCGCCGCCGCCCGACGCGCCGGACAGCTCGATCTGGTCATCGTCTTCTCCTACGTCACCCTGTTCACCATCGTCGGCAGCCTCATGCTCAAGGAGAGCATCCGCGAGTTCTGGACCAAGCGCCGCGGCGGAGCCGTGCGCCCAAGACGCCGCGCCGGCGAGCATGCGCCCTATCTCGGCTGGCCCCTGCGCATGCGCTTCTACCGCTCCAAGCTCTACGTGAGCGTCATCCCCATCCTGGCCCTGTCCCTGTTCATCGGCTTTGCCGGCGCGCTCCTGGGCATCGGCGGCGGCTTCATCGTGGTGCCGGCCCTGCTCTACGTGTTCCGGGTGCCCACCACCGTGGTGGTGGGCACCTCCCAGTTCCAGATCGTCTGCACCACCCTGGTGGCTCTGGTGCTGCACGCCATCACCAACCAGGCGGTGGACATCGTGCTGGCGATCCTGCTCATCGTGGGCGGCGTGTTCGGGGCGCAGTTCGGCGCCCGCATGGGGCGCAACCTGCGCGCCGAGCTGTTCCGCTTTCTGCTGGCGATCCTTCTGCTGGCGGTGGGCCTGCGCTTTGCCCTGGAGCTGGTGGTGCAGCCGCAGGAGCCGTTCTCCATCACGGTGCAGGAGACGCGGCAGGAGACGCGCCCGTGAGGGCGGCAGTCGCGCACATGAGGGCCATGGGCCTGCTGCTGCTCCTGGGCGGCCTCCTTGTGGGCAGCCCCGGCCTGGCTCGGGCCGAGACCCTGGTCACCTCCGTGTCCAACCACCGGGTGCTGATCACGTCCAACTACACCGGCACCTCCATTGCGGTGTTCGGGGCCATCGAGCGCGACGCCCAGACCGTCGCCCGCGGCACGGGCTACGACATCGTCATCACCGTGCGCGGCCCGCCGCAGTTCCTGGTGGTGCGCGAGAAGGAGCGGCTGGGTCCGGTGTGGATCAACCGGGAGCAGCAGAAGTTCCCCCTGGCTCCGGCCTATCTGGGGGTGTTGTCCTCGCGGCCTCTGGACGAGATGACGAGCCCGCAGCTGCGCCAGCGCCAGAAGGTGGGGCTGCGCGCCATCATCAACGCGGCCGACTTCACCAACGAGCGCGAAGGGGCCGACGACGCGTTCCGGGAGGCGCTCTACCGGCTCAAGGCGCGGGAGGGCTTGTACCTGGAGGAGGAGCGCGGGGTGACGTTTCTGACGCCTGGGCTGTTCCGGGCGAGCATTGCGCTGCCGGCCACGGCGCCGCCGGGAGGCTATGCGGTGGAGGTGGCGCTGTTTGCCGACACGGTGATCCTGGCGCGCACGAGCACGAGCTTCGAGCTGGTGAAGACCGGGTTTGAAGAGCAGATGGGGGCGGTGGCGCGGGACTGGTCGGCCCTGTACGGCTTGGCCACGGCGCTGATCGCCCTCTTCTTCGGAGCCGTCGCCAACACCATCTTCCGAAGAGATTAGACCCCGGAAGGAGGCGGCGCGCCTGAGGTCTTGAGTACGGTAGCCCGCTCCTCAGAAGCGGAAGTTGAGGCCTGCGCGGACGATGTGCAGTTCCAGGTCCCCTCGGCCGATCACTTCGAGATCCCCGAAGCCGACCTCGTCGTCCACCTGCGAATACAGGTACTCGCCCTTGAGCGACAGGTTGGGGGTGAAGGCGAATTCCACGCCGGCGCCCACAACCCAGTTCACGAAGGTCTCCGAGCGGGAGACCGCATTGGCGAGAACCACCGGGACGCCGTTGAACGTGCCGGCCATGGTGCCCGTGACTGAGCCCTGCACGTCGCCGTAGATGATGCCGCCTGTCACATAGGGCAACACGGACCCGATGGCATAGCCGAGTCGAGCCCGCACGGTGCCGAAATATTCGAGCTCGACCTCGGCCGCGCCGGCGCCGGCCAGACCGGTTCCCGGAAGGGTGGTGACGAAGGCCTGGGAGGCCTTCAGGTCGGAGTACTGGATGTCCGCTTCCGCGCCCAGGACGAAGCTGCCGAACTGGAAATTGTAGCCGACCTGCCCGCCGCCGATGAAGCCGTCCGCTTCGACGCCCAGTCCAAGGGCGCCCAGGAGCGTGTTGCCGGTCGCGGTCGCGTCCGCCCAGCCGTAGCCGGCATTCACGCCCACATAGAACCCGCTCCAGGTGAACACGGGCGGGGCGGCGACGATGGGAGGCAGCGCCGGCTGGCGGGACGGAAGGTCCGCTGCAAGGGCCGCCGGGGCGCTGAGGGCGATCAGGGCTGCTGCGGAGAGAAGGAGGCGCTTCATCACAAGCTCCAGATGTTGACTGTTGCGCCCACCTTACGGGGTTCCCAGGCAAAATCTGTCACGGATGAGCCACACCGGAATCTTACGTTAGGTCAAGTACGCAAGCGCCAGCAGCCTAATCCCGGCACAGCATCGGCTTCGCGATGGCGAAGATGCGCTCGGTGCCGATGAGATGGGCGGTGAAGCCGTTGGGGAAGAGCGGTTTGAAGGCGGCGTCGCAGGCGTTCAGCCCGCCCGCATAGGCCCCGAGCGCCGGCATCACGCAGCGCCTGCCGTCGCTCAGGAAGCAGCGCCGCCGGGTCGAGCGCCCGCGCATCACCACCTTGCCCACCGGATGCAAGTGGCCGGCGACCTCCGCCTGCTCGCCCGCCATGGGCTCATGGCGCAGGGTCAGCGATCCGAGCGCCATCTCCTCCACCACCTGCCCGCCAATGCTGTCGGGGAGGATGCGGTCATGGTTGCCCGTCACCCAGATCCAGTCGCGACCCTGCTGGACTT
>DASQTM010000284.1:0-5215 GCA_035641875.1 Microvirga sp.
GGAGAAGCCCCTGATCCCCGCCGTCATGGCCGCCAAGAAAGCCGGCATCCCGGTGGTGCTCCTTGACCGCAACGTGGACCAGAGCCTCGCCAAGGCGGGCCGCGACTACGTCACCTTCATCGGCTCCGATTTCGTCGACGAAGGCAAGCGCGCGGCCGAGGCCCTCACCAAGGCGGTGAACGGCAACGCCAAGATCATCCAGCTCGAGGGCACCACGGGCTCCTCGCCGGCCAACGACCGGCGCAAGGGCTTCGAGGATTACATCAAGGCCCATTCCGGCATGAAGATCGTGGCGTCCCAGTCCGGCGACTTCGCCCGCGACAAGGGCCGCCAAGTGGCCGAGACCCTGCTGCAGGCCCACCCCGACGCCACCGCCATCTACGCCCACAACGACGAGATGGCGATCGGCGCGATCGCGGCGCTCGAAGCGGCCGGCAAGAAGCCCGGCAAGGACGTGATCGTGGTGTCCATCGACGGCACCCGCGACGCGCTCCAGGCCATCATCGACGGCAAGATGCTCGCCACCGTCGAGTGCAATCCGAAGTTCGGACCCAAGGCCTTCGAGACGCTGGCCCGCTACGCCAAGGGCGAGCAGATCCAGCCCTGGGTGGTGAATACGGACCGCTTCTTCGACAAGTCGAACGCGGCCCAGCTCATCGCCGACGCCTACTGACGACGACTGCGCTGCCCGACGGGGGCCGGGCAGCGCCTTTTTCTCCTGTAGGATACGCAACGGATCTCCCATGGCGCCGCTTCTCAGCATGCACGGGATCGACAAGCGCTTTGCCGGCATCCCGGCCTTACGCGCAGCGGAACTCGTCGTGGAAAAAGGTGAGGTCCATGCCCTCATCGGCCAGAACGGCGCCGGCAAGTCGACGCTGATCAAGATCCTGACCGGCTATTACACCAAGGACGCGGGCGAGGTCGTCTTCGACGGCAGGCCTGCGGCCTTCTCCTCGCCGCAGGAAGCGCAAGGAGCCGGCATCAGCACGATCTACCAGGAAATCAACCTGGTGCCCTACCGCTCTGTCACCGAGAACATCTGCCTCGGCCGCGAGAAGCGCCGCTTCGGCCTGCTCGACTGGCCGGCCATGCATGTGGAGGCCCGCGAGCTTCTCGCCCGCTTCAAGATCGACATCGACGTGCGCCGCCCGCTCATGGCCTATCCCACCGCCGTGCAGCAGATGGTGGCCATCGCCCGCGCCATCGGTTTCGACGCCAAGCTCGTGATCATGGACGAGCCGACTTCCTCCCTCGACGAGCGCGAGGTCGAGGTGCTGTTCAACGTGATCCGCCAGCTCAAGGCGGCAGGCGTCTCCGTCATCTTCGTCAGCCACAAGCTCGACGAGCTCTACGCGGTGTGCGACCGCGTCACGATCATGCGCGACGGCCGGACGGTGCAGGTCGCCCCCATGGCGGAGCTGTCGCGGATGGATCTGGTGACCACCATGCTCGGGCGCGAGCTCACCCAGGTTCTGCAGGAGGGCCACAAGACCGAGGACGCCGGCCTTCAGGAGCCGGTGCTGACGGTTCAGGACCTCGCCATCGGCCGCAAGGTCCGCAATGTGAATTTCCAGGTGCGCCCCGGCGAAATCGTCGGCCTCGCAGGCCTTCTCGGCGCGGGCCGGACGGAATCAGCCCGCGCCGTGTTCGGGGTTGACCGACCCGATGCGGGCGCGATCCGCTTCGCAGGTTCGGGCGATGGGATCAAGGAGCCCTCGGACGCCATCAGGGCCGGAATGGGCTTCTGCTCCGAGGACCGCAAGCTCGAAGGCATCATCCCCGACATGTCGGTGCGCGAGAACCTGACCCTGGCCCTCATGCCGCAGATCGCCAGGCGCGGCATCGTGGACGAGGCGAAGAGCCGCGAGATCGTCGACCACTTCATCAAGCGCCTCGGCATTCGCTGCTCCGGACCCGAGCAGCGCATCCGCGAACTCTCCGGCGGCAACCAGCAGAAGGTGCTCCTCGCCCGCTGGCTCTGCATGAACCCCAAGCTCCTGATCCTCGACGAGCCGACCCGCGGCATCGACGTGGGCGCCAAGGCCGAGATCCTCAGCCTGGTCCGCGAGCTTGCCGGACAGGGGCTTGGGGTGCTGATGATCTCCTCCGAGCTGGAGGAAGTCGTCGAGGCCGCGAGCCGCATCTTCGTGCTGCGCGACGGGCGCACGGTCGCCGAGCTCAAGGGCAGCGCCGTGAACGAGCAGAGCGTCATGGCCGCCATGGCTCACGGTCACGAGGAGGCCAGCCATGGCTAATACCGCAGCGACGCTTCCGCCCGCCCAAGGAGCATCCCGCTTCGACATCAGGAGCTTTCTCACGCGCCATGGGGCCTGGATCGCTCTCGCCCTGCTCATCCTGGTGAACCTCGCGATCACCCCCAACTTCGCCACCTGGCAGACCCTCAACGTCAACCTGACCCAGGTCTGCGCCATCGTGATCGTCGCCGTCGGCATGACCCTCGTCATCGCCACCGGCGGCATCGATCTCTCGGTGGGCGCGCTCATGGCCATTGCGGGGGCGCTGGCTCCGCTGATCTTCCTCGGCAAGCTCTTCCCCCTGCCCCACCCGGCTGTCGGCATTGCGCTGGCCTTCGTGGCGCCGGTTCTCGTCGCCGGCGTTCTCGGCTGGTTCAACGGCTGGCTCATCACGCGCCTGCGCATCCAGCCGATCATCGCCACCCTGGTGTTGTTCATCGCCGGCCGGGGCATCGCGCAGGTGTTCACCAACGGCAATCTGCAGGTGTTCAATCTGCCCGGGTTCCAGTTCATCGGTCTGGGACGCGTCTTCGGGATTCCCTTCCAGGCGATTCTGATGGTCATGGTGGTGATCGCTGCGGCCTGGATGCTGCGGCGGACGGTGTTCGGCCGGCAGATCCTCGCCATCGGCGGCAATGAAAAAGCCGCCCGGCTCTCCGGCATTCCAGTGGCGTCCGTGAAGCAGCGGGTCTACCTCATCAGCGGCCTCCTGTCGGGCATCGCCGGCCTCATCGTGATCGCCCGCAACTCCGCCGCGGACGCCAATCTCGTCGGCCTCGGCATGGAGCTCGACGCCATCGCCGCAGTGGCCGTGGGTGGAACGCTCCTCACCGGCGGCCGCGCCACGGTGATCGGCACCCTGGTCGGCGCGCTCATCATCCAGCTTGTCCGCTATACCCTGCTCGCCAACGGCGTGCCCGATGCCGCCGCCCTGGTGGCCAAGGCCGGCATCATCGTGCTGGCCGTGTGGCTCCAGCGGCAAGGCCAGCGCTGAGGTCGATGATGGACAGCACCACACTCAACGTCCTCAGGAACATCGGCCGCTTCGGCGTGCTGCTCGCCCTCGTGGCGCTGGTGGTGTTCGGCTGGATGCGCTACGAGAATTTCCTCGGCTCGTTCAACGTGCTCTCGGTGCTGCGCTACAACAGCATGTTCGCCCTCGTGGCGCTCGGGATGTGCTTCGTCATCATCACCGGCGGCATCGATCTCTCCGTGGGCTCCACGGCGGCGCTGGGCAGCGTAGTGGCCGCCCTGCTCTCGCCTTACGGGGCTCTGCCGGGGCTTCTCGGAGGCCTCAGCGCCGGGCTGGCGGTGGGCGCCTGCAACGCCTTCATCATCACCCGGCTCAACATCCTGCCCTTCATCACCACCCTGGCCACCATGCTGGCGGCGAGCGGCTGCGCCCTGCTGCTGGCCGGCAACCAATCGGTCTCCGTGTCGTATGAATCCGGCTTCACGGAGCTGGGCCAGGGCGATGTGCTCGGCTTTCCCATTCCGGCCTGGATTGCGCTAATCGCCTATCTGCTGGGCTCCCTGGTTCTCAACCTGACCTCGTTCGGACGCACGGTTCTGGCTATCGGCGGCAATGAGGATGCGACGCGGCTCATGGGGCTGCCGGCGGAGCGGGTGAAGGCGCTCGTCTACCTGGCGAGCGGCGGCCTCGCCGGTCTTGCGGGCGTGATCCTTGCGGCGCAGTTCGGCGCGGGCCAGCCTATCGAGGGCGTAGGCTGGGAGCTGTTCGCCATCGCGGCGGTGGTGGTGGGCGGCACGCTCCTGACGGGAGGCGTCGGCTCCGTCGGCTCCACCCTGGCCGGCGTGCTGCTGCTCGGCCTCATCTTCAACATCCTCAACTTCGAGAACGGCCTCGGCTGGATCAGCCTCTCCGCCTATTGGCAATCGGTCATCCGCGGCGCGTTCCTGCTCCTGGTCGTCGCGATCCAGGCGCGCCTGAGCGTGCGCACGGAAGAGACAGCCTGACCACGCGGGACGCAGCCCGCAACAGAACACGAACAATCGAACTCACGAGAAAACCCATGCCCCGGATCACCCATCTAGAAACTGGCTTCTACCGCATTCCCTTGCCGACCGTTCTCACCGATTCCATGCACGGCGAGATGCGCGCCTTCGAGCTCAACACGATCCGCATCCGCGACAGCGATGGAGCCGAGGGCGTCGGCTACACCTTCACGGTGGGGCGCAACGGGGCCGCCATCGACGCCGTTCTCTCCCGCGAGTTCCCGGAGATCATGAACGGCGAGGAGGCCGACGAGATCGAGCGCCTCTGGCACAAGGCCTGGTGGGCGCTGCATTACGGCGGCCGCGGCGGCCCGACCGTTCTGGCGCTCTCGGCCTTCGACATGGCCCTGTGGGACCTGAAGGCGAAGCGCGCCAATCTCCCCCTCTGGAAGGCCCTCGGCGGCTACGATCACCGGGTGCCCTGCTATGCGGGCGGCATCGATCTCGACCTGCCCCTCGACCAGTTGCTGCGACAGACCGACGACAATCTCGGTAAGGGCTTTCGCGCCATCAAAATGAAGGTCGGGCGCGCCAACCTGTTCGAGGATGTGGAGCGGGTCAAGGCCATGCGCGAGCATCTCGGCGCGGGCTTTCCGCTCATGGTCGACGCCAACATGAAATGGAGCGTCGATGGGGCGATCCGCGCCGCCCGCGCCCTCCAGCCCCATGATCTGACCTGGCTCGAAGAGCCGACCATCCCGGACGATCCGGCAGGCCATGCGCGCATCGTGCGCGAAGGCGGGCTGCCGATTGCGGCGGGCGAGAATCTGCGCACGATCTGGGAGTTCAAGCTCTACGTGGCCGCGGGCGCGGTGACCTATCCTGAGCCTGACGTCACCAATTGCGGCGGCGTGACCCCGTTCATGAAGATCGCCCACCTGGCCGAAGCCTTCAACCTGCCGGTCACGAGCCACGGCGCCCATGACGTGACCGTGCATCTT
>DASQTM010000285.1:0-10957 GCA_035641875.1 Microvirga sp.
CCGATCACCGCATGGCCGTAGATCGGCATGAGATGGTGCGCGCACATGGAGCGGATCTCGAGGGGGCCGGTGACGATCAGCTGGTCGTAGGCCTGGGCGTTGTCGAACTCCGTGATGCGCGGAGGCGCCGTGTAGCGGCCCTGGAGGATCTCCTCGACGAACATCTTCGCCACGCGCTGGGGCGTCTCGCGGGTGTTATGGTCGTTCCGGTGGTCGATCCGAAGAACGTCAAACAGCTCCTCCACCTTCTGAGCAGCGGCGGCGATCATCAGTTCCCGTTCGGCCTCTGCCATCGGTTCGGCCAAGGCCTCGTTGCAAAGCCTGGCGAGCTTCAAATCGCGGGCGTAAAAATTCATCGTCGACCTTCGTGATTTCTGGTGATCCGTAGATATAGAATACCATTCCCTAACGTCGTATTAAGGTATATCAGAATTGTTGGCGGGCGGTATAGAAACCATTGTGGTATTATTTTATCTATTCCCTAGAGTCACTATAGTTTTTTGATGGAAATTATAAGATCATGGGATTGAGCGTATTGCTTGAGAAGGGGGAGTTGGATGCTTGAGGCAATGATGAAGAAGAGCCCCATAGGGGTCGTGGTCGCGTTGATGGGGCTTTGGGGGGTGACCGTTGCGGAGGCGGGTCCGCTTCCCGCTCCGGTCGACAAGCCCATTCTCACCGTTTCGGGGAAGATCACCGAAACCAACAAGGACAACACGGCGCAGTTCGACCGCGCGATGCTGGAATCTCTCGGCACGGAGATCGTGGAGACGACCACGCCCTGGTATAACGGGCCGGTCAAGTTTGAAGGCGTGTCCCTCGACAAGCTGATGAAGCAGGTCGGAGCGTCGGGCGATCGCGTCGCCGTCGTGGCGCTTAACGATTACAGCAGCGAAATCCCAATCGAAGATTTCGCCAAGTACAATGTCATCCTGGCTCTGAAGCGAAACGGCGAATACATGCCGGTGCGCGACAAGGGGCCTCTCTTCATCATCTACCCGTTCGACAGTAGGCCTGAACTGAAAAGCCAGACCTTCTACGGTCGAGCCGTCTGGCAGGTCGCCAAGATCGTCGTCAAATAAGACGTTCATGGTAGGATAAGCGGTTCTGGCGCGTATCGGAGAAAAGGCCTTGTCGCTGCGTACGCTGAAACTGGTGCTCGCCGTTGTGGTCGGCTGCTTCATCCTGTCCGCAGCCTATATCTCGAGCCTCATCGTCGAGCGCCAGAACGCGTTGAGGCACGTGTCGCGATACAACACCTCCTGGCTTGCCAGCCAGGCGGTGTCGGAGTTCACGCGGCTGGAACAGCGTCTCAGCGCCTTCAGCGTGCCAGACAGCGGAGTCGACAAGGAGCAGGTCGAGCTGCGCTTCGACATTCTCCTCAGCCGGGCGAAGCTGCTCTCGGAAGGGGAGTTCCAGGACTTTCTCCAGCGCGATCCGGAGCGGATTGCCGTTGTCCAGGATCTCAGCCACGCCCTTGAGAAGGTGCAGCCGCTCCTCGAACGCCTGGGCGAGCCTGGCGTTGCGCGGGAGGCCCTCGGGATCCTTCGGCCCCTGGAGACTAAACTGACCGGCCTTGCCTCCGCGGCCAATCATTACGGCGGCGAGCGGGCGGCGGAAGATCAGCAGGAACTCATCCGTCTCCATTGGCTGTTTTCAAGCCTGGCGGCGGGCCTGATCGTCTTCGGCTGCTTCCTGCTCGCCCTCCTGGGGTGGCACAACAGGCTCTTGGAGCGGGCACAGGGCGAACTGCGTTCGCTGGCGGAAAACTTCCAGAGCATGTCGGTCCAGCTCGAACAGGCCAACAGGGCCCTGGGAAGCGCCTATGCGGAGCTTCAGCTGCGCAACGACTCACTGCAGGCGCAGGAGGTGGAGCTCAGAACCAGGAACGAACGCTTCGACGCGGCGCTCAACAACATGTCCCACGGGCTCTGCATGGTGGATGCCAACGAGCGGATCATTGTGTTCAATGCGCGCTTCGCCCAACTCTTCTGCCTGGACGGCACGGTCCGACCCGGAACTACCCTCCGCGGCCTCGTCGCGCAGGCCGAGGCGTCCCGGTGGGAGGGGGCGGGGGCTCTCCGGCAGATCTTCGCCGATCAGCAGGACCTGATCCGCTATCATCGGCAATCCTCGTTCATCCAGGAGTTGGATGACGGGCGGACCTTTGCGGTCTCGCATCAGCCCATGTCGGGCGGAGGCTGGGTTGCAACATACGAGGACATCACCGAGCGGCGGCGGGCCGAGTCTCAGATCGCCTATATGGCGCATCACGATGCGTTGACGGATCTCGCCAATCGGGTGTTGTTCCGCGAGCAGATGGAGCAGGCCCTCCTCGGCGCGCAGCGCGAGGGAGCGGCTGTTGCGATCCTGTGCCTCGATCTCGACCGCTTCAAGGATGTGAACGACTCGCTCGGGCACGAGACGGGAGATGCGCTGCTTCGCATCGTCGCCGAGCGTCTTCGCGCCTGCGTTCGCAGCGAAGACATCGTCGCGCGCCTGGGCGGCGACGAGTTTGCCGTGCTGCAAACTGGGATCGGGGATCCTCAGGATTGCGCGTCTCTGGCCACGCGCATCGTCGATTCCATCGGCAATCCCTACCAGCTGGAGGGGCAGGAAATCGTCATCGGCACGAGCGTCGGCATCGCGCTGGCCTCGGATGGGGATGTGTCCCCCGACCAGCTCCTCAAGCATGCGGATCTGGCTCTCTACCGCGCCAAGGCCGATGGGCGCAGCACGTTTCGCTTCTTCGAGCCGGAGATGGACGCGGAGCTTCAGGCCCGGCGGGCCATGGAGGTCGACCTGCGCAAGGCGCTGGCGAACAGGGAGTTCGAACTCTACTATCAGCCGCAGATCAACATCCGCGCCAACGAGATCAGCGGCTTCGAGGCGCTTCTGCGGTGGCGGCACCCGGAGCGCGGCATCATCTCGCCCGTGGAGTTCATCCCGGTCGCCGAGGATATCGGGCTGATCGCCACGTTGGGCGAATGGGTGATCGAGCAGGCCTGCCTGGAGGCCGCCACCTGGCCGGACGGGATCAAGGTCGCGGTCAACCTTTCGCCGGTGCAGTTCCGGTTCAGAGGCCTGGTGCAGAGCGTCGGCCGAGCTCTGCTGCAGTCGGGTCTGCCCTCCAACCGCCTGGAGCTGGAGATCACCGAATCGGTGCTGCTGCAGGACAACGACATGACCATCGCGACTCTGCACCAGCTGCGCCGGCTCGGGGTGCGCATCGCCATGGACGATTTCGGAACCGGCTACTCGTCCCTGAGCTACCTGCGCAGCTTCCCGTTCGACAAGATCAAGATCGACCAGTCCTTCGTGCGGGAATTGTCCTCGCGCGCCGATTGCCTGGCCATCGTGCAGTCGATCGCCAGCCTGGGAGCCAATCTCGGCATGTCTACGGTGGCCGAAGGCGTGGAGACGGAGGACCAGTTCCAGCAGATCCGCGCGGCAGGCTGCACCGAGGTCCAGGGCTACTACTTCGGACGGCCGAAGCCCACCCACGAACTCGTCCACACCCTTGCGGCCCTCAGGCGCGCCGCGGTCGCGTGACGCGGCCGCCTCGTAGCCAAAGCTTCAGCGGCCGGTCTCGAAGGAATAGGATAGGGTCGCGCCCAGGCCGACCTGGTTCTCCGAGCCGAAGCGCTCGACGATGGGGCTGTCGGCGGCATCGCCCACCAGGCGCTTGTAGGTGACGAAAGCCGTCGTGGACCATTGCTGCGACCAGTCGTAACTGACGGCCGCCGTCGCGCCCACCGAAGTGATCCCGCCGGAGGGGCGATAGGGCGTGACCTGGCCGTTCAGCGCCGCCTCGGCAGGGGTGACGCCGAAATAGGTTCTGGTGAACTCGCTGTCGCCCAGGGCCAGCCGGGGACCGGCCGAGAGGGTGACCCTGCCGAATCTCTGAACCACGTCGAGGCCGAAATCGGCCACGAAGCCCTCGTGCCCGTTGATGCCGTGCCGGATCTCGGCCCGGGCGCGCAGGAACTCCAGGGGCCAGTATTCCAGGAAGAGGCCGGGCTCGATGGCCCAATCGATCTTGCGCAGGCCGAAGAGGCGCCGGTCGTCCTGGAGGTAGCGCCCGCCCTGGAAGCGGCCGACCGCGCCGAAGCGCAGGGCCGATTCGTCGACGAAGGAGATGCTGAGGCCGTCGTCCGGCGCACTGAAGCGCTCGACCGTTCCGGCGCGGCGGAAGCTGACCGAGGGAAATCCAACGACGTTGAAGTCGTCCGAGCCCGGATAGGACGGCCCCACCTTCAGGTTGCCCTTCAGGGTTATGATCCAGCCGGAGGGGATCGCGGACGGCATCGAGAAGACCGGATCAGCGGCCTGAGCCGAAGCCAGGGCCGAAACGCCCAGGAAGACCGGAGCAAAGGCGAGGGATTTCACGAGCCGCATGATTCTTAATACCTGACCTAAGGGAACTAAGCCGTGGTGACCCTAAAAGCCCGGGAGGTCAAGCAAACTATGGCTGTTATCGCCCGCAGCCGCTCCTATGTTTCGCATTCCGGTTAAGGCTTGTTCAACGGACCCACCGCCTAGTCCCGCCAATTCGATGCCTGCCTCGGAAAGATCATCCCGGGGGCGAGGCGATGCGGGTCGGTCCCGGCGGGACCACGTGCGAACCCCGGCCTATGGTCAATGCCCGTTGTAGCCATAGGCCCGGATGGCCGTGAGCCACCGCCGGTGCTTGGCGTCGTCCATGGTGGCGATGCTGCCGATGATGGTCGTCCTGATCGGCCCGATGCCGACGAAGCCCAAGATGTTGCGCTTGAGGCTTCTCACGCTGTGGGCCCGGAAGTACAGGCGGTACACGAAGGCCGGCATGCCCATGGTAACGATGACCCGGGCGGACTTGCCCTTCAGGAGCTTTTCTCCCATGGGGCTCGAATCGTACTTGAAGGCGAAGCCGGGGCGGAGGATCTGCTCGAGCAGCGCCTTGAGGATTGCGGGCATGCCGCCAAGCCAGAGCGGAAACACGATGACCACGTGATCGGCCCAGCCAATGGCCTCCTGGCATTCCCGGATGCCCTCGGGAGCAGGCTCGCTCTCCCATTCGGCTTTCGAGCGCAGGAGCGGGACCTCCATGTCGCCGAGCCTGAACAATCTGACCTCGTGCCCGCTTTCCTCGGCGCCCAGGCGATAGGCGTCCGCCGCCGCATGGCAGAAACGGGAGCGCTCCGGATCCGGATGCCCGTCGATGATGGCGATGCGTTGCGACAAGGCTCCCCCTTTCCGGCTTGGGGCCGACCATCAGCGTCCTTTGCGGCGCAGGAGCATCAGCCGGGCCCCTCGACGCTAACGGGATCGGGAATGATCCTCAACGAGGTGGGTCAAGAAACGTGTCCGAACAGAGCCCGAGGCCGAGCGAACTTTCCTGCGTTCGGGCGGTTGAACAACCGATCTTGGCCTGTCTCGGGATCCAAATCGGCCTGAAAGGGAGCCCTCCTTGACCCGGATTCATGGCAACCGGCCCCAGCCGGACGAATTCTATCCCAAGCCGCCTCCCACCGAGCCGGCGCCTGCGACGCCGGCTCCGCCCGAGACGCCCCTGCCGTCCGCGCCGGACGTTCCCTCGTCCTTGCCCGAGCAGCCGCCCGAGGCGGAGAGACCGCCGATCCGCCCGGCGCGGCCGCCGGAAGTGCCTTAAGCCAGGAGGCTTGCGGCGAAGCGCGCGCAGACGATCAGCAGGAAGACCCCAAAGGCGATTTCCAGGCGGCGCTTGGGGAGCCTGTGCGCCAGCCGCGCGCCGATGGGCGCCGTCCAGGTGCTGGTGGGAATGAACAGAACGAGGCCTACGAGCGAGATGTAGCCCAGGGCGAGGGGAGGCTGCATGGCGATCACGTTGGGATATTCCGCCATGCGCGGCCAGCCTGCATAGATGAAGCCGATGGTGCCCGGAATGGAGATGAGGACGCCGAGCCCCGAGGAGGTCGCCACCGCCTGGTGGATCGGGCGGTTGTAGAAGGTCATGAACAGGTTCGAGAGCTGCCCGCCGCCGATGCCCATGAGCGCCGAGAGCACGCCGATCAGCCAGCCATAGACCACCATGACGGGCCTCGCCGGCATGTCGAGTCCGAGACGCCAGGTGTCCCGGCCGAAGAGCAGCCGCACGGCCGAGACGCCCGCCACCAGCACGAACACCGCCTTGAACAGATCGGCCGGCGCATAGCGGGCGACCACGGTGCCCATGACCACGCCGACCACCACCGGAACCGCCCAGACCCGCAGGATCGACATATCCACCGCGCCCTTGGCCCGATGGGCATTGAAGGAGCGGATCGATGTCGGAATGATGATGGCGAGCGACGTGCCGACGCAAAGGGGCATGCGCACCTCGTCGGGCACGCCCAGGATGCGGAAGAGCTCGTAGAGGATCGGCACCGCCACCGCGCCGCCGCCGACCCCGAACACGCCTGCGAGCAGGCCGGTGATGGCGCCGGCGGCGAGAAGCGCGACCGCAAGCCAGACCAGATCGAAGAGAGGGATGCCGAACATGAGAAAACCATGGGTGGGACGGGCCGGGCGCAGCCTGGAGGGTCATGGGACCTTCCCGGCCCGATGACAAGCGCGTTTGTTGCCGGGCGGTCAGCTCGAGCGGGGCGCGCGCTCCCGGATCTCCTGCGCCCGCCGTTCGATCCAGGCCCGGTCGGTGATGCCGCCGGGATGGGCGCGGGTCGGCATGGCCTCCATGAAGGCGAGGAAGCGCTCATGGGCGACCTCGTAGAGGCGGCGCAACTCGGCGAGGGGCTCGGCGTGATCGTCCACCCGCAGGTCGAGCACGGGATAGGGCTCCGTGCCCCAGATCTTCATGGCGGCGGATTGCCGGCCGCGCTTGTCGCCGCCCTCCGCCTGCCCCGCATCGAGCGCCGCCATGAGGCGCTCGGGCAGGGTAAGCCTTGCCCGCGTCCTGAAGGCCTCGAGGGTTGCTTCGATCACGGCGGGACCTGCCAGCATGTTGCCCGCCACCGAGACGCCCTCGTCCGCCAGATGCCCGCACCAGTCGATGCACTCGCCGCCCGTATGGGCCGCCGTGCGTCCGTCGCGATCGATCACATGGAGCTGGCGGACCTCGCGGCCCGGATCGCCCGCGGTGAGGATCGCCACGACCTCGCTGGCGCTCCGCCCCTCCGCCAGGAGCCGCAGGCCGTCCGGGCCGTAGAGCGGGTTGGTGAAGGCCTGGGTGGCCAAGGCGCCGATGCGCCCCGCTCCGTGAGGGCAGAGCGCGCCCACGGCGAAGAACTTCGTGGTGACGGCGACGCCGAAGGAGCCGGTCTCCGGATCTCTTGCGATGATGGACCAGGTCATGCTGGCAATCCCCTAACGGCCGACCGCATAGGCCTGCATGAGGCGCGGGGTGGCGGCGCCGTGGAGAAGTCCGTCCCTGTCGCGGCTCGCCGCCACCAGGCGGCCCACGGTCCATTCCGGCGCCACCTCGACGTCGTGGCCGCGGGCGCGCAGATCGTCCAGGGTCTTCTCGCCGAAGCTCTCCTCGGCCATGAGGTGGCCGGGCTTCTGCTCGCGCGGGTAGAAGGAGGACGGGAAATGCGCCGTATGGGCCATCGGCAGCTCGATGGCTTCCTGAAGGTTCAGACCGTGATGCACATGGCGCAGGAAGAGCAGAAGCTGCCACTGCTCCTGCTGGTCGCCGCCGGGCGAGCCGAAGACCATGTACGGCTCGCCGTCCTTTTCGGCCAGCGTTGGCGTGAGCGTGGTGCGCGGCCGCTTGCCCGGTTCCAGGCTCGCGGGCAGCCCTTCCTCCAGCCAGAACATCTGCGCGCGCGAATTGAGCATGAAGCCGAGTTCGGGAATCACCGGCGAGGATTGCAGCCAGCCGCCGGAGGGCATCGCCGCGATCATGTTGCCGAAGCGGTCCACCACGTCGATATGCACCGTGTCGCCGCGCCGCGCCGAGCGCATGGAGGCCAGCGTCGGCTCGCCGCCGGCCACCCGGCGGTCGGTGGTGGAGAGCTCGTTCAGCGCCGCAAGCGTGCGCTCCACCTGGCGCTCATAGCCTTCCACCCGGCCCGGGCGCAGGTCGAGGGAAGCCTTGTCGGTGATGAGCTCGCGGCGCTCGCTTGTGTAGGCATCGGACAGCAGCGTCTCGATCGGCACGTCCACGAAATCGGGATCGCCGTAATAGGCTTCGCGGTCGGCAAATGCCAGCTTCATGGATTCGACGACGGTGTGGATGAACTCGGCGCCTGCGGGCTCCATGCGGGCGAGATCGAAGCCCTTGAGAAGCGCCAGCGTCTGCAGGAAGACGGGCCCCTGGCCCCAGGGCCTGATCTTGTTCACCCGGTAGCCGTGGTAATCGTAAGCTTGCGGCCTGTCGTAGCTTGCCGACCAGCCTGCCATGTCGTCGCCGGTGAGCACGCCGCGACGGCGCGCGCCGCTCTGGTCCATGGCTTCGGTCCGGCGCACGAAACCGTCGATGGCCTCCGCCACGAAGCCCTTGTAGAAGGCCTCCCGCGCGCCTTCGATCTGCGCCTCGCGATCAGGGCCCCTGGCCTCGCCCTCGCGGATGATGCGCTTCCAGGTATCGGCGAGCTGCGGGTTGCGGAAGAGCTGGCGCGGCTTCGGCGCTTCGCCGCCCGGCAGGTACACGGCCGCCGAACTCGGCCATTCGGTCGCGAAGAAATCCTTCAGATCGTTGATGGTGGCGGCGACCCGCGGCAGCAGCGGATGGCCCTGCTCGGCATAGGAGACCGCAGGCTCCAGAACGTCTCTCAGCCGCATGGTGCCGTGATCGCGCAGCAGCAGCATCCAGGCATCAAAGGCGCCGGGAATCACGGTGGCGAGCAGGCCGTTGCCAGGGATAAGCGTGAGCCCTTCGCTTCTGTAATGTGCGATGGTGGCAGTCTTCGGGGCGGTGCCCTGGCCACAGAGCACTTCGACTTTCTTTGTTTTGGCCGAGTAGAACACCGCCGGAACCTCTCCTGCGGGTCCGACCAGATGCGGCTCGACCACCTGCAGCACGAAGGCGGAGGCCACGCAGGCATCGAAGGCGTTGCCGCCCCGCTCCAGCATCGCCATGCCGGCCGCCGAAGCAAGCCAATGGGTCGAGGTGACGATGCCGAAGGTGCCGAGGATCTCAGGCCGTGTGGTGAACATCTGCGTTTATCCGGGTTGGTGTTCTTGGTTGTTCGCGCGGATCGAGCGCCGTGGAGATGCGAAGGGAGATGTCGTGGGGCCGAACCGGCACGTCCAAACTTCGAGAATAGGGATCTGGCGAAGCCAGCTCAAATCAGGAGTCGCAGTTTCGATAGGGCAGAGAAATCGCCTCTCAGGCACGTTCACGCTCCTGAGCCTCATGCGGCAGGTTCACGCTCTTCTCGGCAAAGGCATCGTTCAGGCAAAGCGACCCCGGCGTGATCCGCCGAACGCCGCTCGTCGCGACCGGGGTGAGGATCTCCACGGTCGCGCCGGAGCATCCGACCAGGATCCCGAGGCCGTATGGGCCGTCGTGCGCGTCGGCCAGTCCGAGCAGGAGACCGGAGGGAAGCGGCGCTTCCCAGCCCTCGAGCTGGAACTGACGGCTATTGAGGCTCTGCACCGAAGCACCCGCGAAGTAACGCCGGAACGCCTCGCGCCGGGCGGCCCGCTTCTCCCCATCGGTCTTGCGCTTGGCCTCCGGAGACTGGGAGAGGCGTAAGGCGGGCACCTCAGGATGACCGTTCAAGATCGACGCGAGTTCGGGGTTGTCTCCAAGGGCGATGAGCAGGTTCGGCCGGAAGGCTTCGATCTTGGCCGCTTTCAGGCGCCTGCCAGGTCCGGCCAGAAGCCCGCTGGTATTGGCGACGACGAGTTCCGCATCCAGTCCCCGGGCGAGGTGGCGGGTTCCTTCGATCAGCCGCCTCCAGCCGCGGACGGGATTGGTGGCGCCGACGAAGAACAGGGTCACCCCCTGCATGTCGCCCCTCGTGACGCAGGCGGGGGGCCCGACGGTCTTCTGTCCGACATCCGTATCGAGCAGGGCCGCGCTGCGTCCGCACTCTGCCGCGCGGCTGACGAGAAAGCGGCAGAGCGTGCTCTTGCCCACATCGGCTGCCCCGATCACGAGCACCTTGCGGATGCCCTCGCGACCGATCCGCTCGGCGGCTTCGGCCCAATCGGGCGGCGCATGGGCAGGCGCCGGCGAGGCTTCCGCACGGGCGTCCTGCCCATCAGACGAGGAGGCGGGCAACGGCGCGCTCCACCATGCCTGGCGGGACCACATGGCCGCCGTCGAATTCCTGGTATTCCACATCGTAGCCCGCGCGTTTGAGCCTCGGGACGATGCGGCGGCTGCACGGGTCGATGGGCAGCACCTCGTCATGAACTCCATGGGAGATGAAGACCCGCGGCAGGTCCGACTGTCCGGTGGGCGCCATGAAGCCTGGCGAGAAGGCCAAGATATCCTTGAACAGGGCGCCGTTGGTGATGCCGATGGAGAGAGCATAGGAAGCCCCGTCGGAGAACCCCGCCACGGCGATGCGCTCGGGATCGACGGCGTGGAGCCGGAAAACCTTGCTCAACGCTCCGTCGATGAAGGCCACATCCGGCCCGTAGCCGCCGCGGATCACGTCCCATGTGGCCGAGCGGGATTCCGGCGCAAGCACGATGATGCCGCGCGCCTCCGCCTGCGCGGCGAAGATGTCGAGGGCGTGCGGCGCGATGCCTCCCGCTCCATGGAGCGAGACGATGAGCGGCGCGGGCTTTGCCGCATCGAGGCGCTCAGGCACGAGGAAGATGCCGTCACGTTTGCCGCCCATGCTCAGGGGATGGCGGCCCGGCGTCGTGCCCGCCGGCTGCGCGATCGTCTGCGGCCTTGCGCCGATGAGCCCCGACGAATGAGCGGAAGGATTTGCGCTGCTGGACATGCGGGGCTCCCATGCGAGTTCGCGCCAACGCCGGATGAGGCCGCCCTGTTCCCACGAGCCATGCTGCCGGAAATGTCGCAACGCCGGCGAGGAAC
>DASQTM010000286.1:0-6273 GCA_035641875.1 Microvirga sp.
TGCGATCTCCGTCATTTGGCTCCACCACCCATCCGAGATCGCCTAGTCAATCGCTGCGAGCTGCCATCTTCCCCATGCGCCAGTCTTCAGGACAGTTGAACCATCAACCGTAGCGGTGCCCGAAAGGCCCCGGTGGAACCTGAAGCTTGGCCTGCAGTTCTCCTGAACCAAGCAGTTGGGGAGCGCCGATGACCCTGCAGAACGCCGCAAACGCCGGTACGGTCCGGCACCGCGCCGAGGATGACCTCTTCCACTATGATCGGGCGCGGTCTCCCAAGCCCACCGAATGCGACACGGGCCTGTTCAACGCCAGAGAGTCGGCACGGCACTGGGTCATCAGCATGCGCCCGAGATGGCTCATCAACCCGGCTCAGCCTCTCGTCCGCCCTCGATCCGAGGGATAGCAGACAGGCGAACGGCCCGAGATCGAGCCTCGAGCCCCGCAGCCCTCTGGCTGGACCATCGGGGCGCTTCTCCAACGTTCTCACCCTGGCTCGGACCGCCAAGCGAACCGGGGCGCGAACGACCCAGGCTGATTGCGTCCGAGGCGCGCTCATGCAGCCGCCTAGGACTGGCGCTTGGCCAATTCCTCTCTGGTGTCGATGTCCTGAACGACGGCAGGGTCCGTGGTCGGCCACTCCAGAACATCCGGCCGTTTGCCGAGAGTCGAGCCTGCGCCGACATCACCGGAAAGCCCTTCGATCACGGCCCGGAGACTGCGCGAGATCACGACGGGGTTCCCGCGCCGGCCATTCAGCGTGGGAACCAGGGCCGCAGGCGCCCCGCTCGCGCGCCAGCCGGCGACAAGCCCGTCGATCAGCTCGGTTCTCACATACGGCATGTCGCCCAGGAGGATGATTGCGGCCTGCGCCTCGGGCGGCAATGAGCGGAAGCCGGCCTTCAGCGACGTGGAAAGTCCCTCGGCGAACAGAGGATTATGGACAATCCGAACGGGAAGCCCTTGCAACTCCGCCCGGACCCTCTCGGCGCGATGGCCGGTCACGACAATGACAGGATCGGTCGAGGAATGGACGGCGGCTTCAGCCACACGGCGAATCAGGGCCTTGCCGTCGATTCGAGCCAGCAGCTTCGGCTCCCCGCCGAAGCGGGTGCCGCGCCCGGCCGCAAGGACGATCGCCGCCACGTCGCTCATTCCTCATCCCCGCTTTCGCCGCCCTCGCGGGGTTGCGGCCGGGTGACGATCTCCATGAGGAGCCCTCCCACGCCGAGAGACATGATATCAGCTCGTGTGACCGGAACATCCGCAAGAAGCCGGTGTAAAATCCAGTCGAACCCGTTCTCCTTCGGGGATCGGGCGCAGCCCGGCGCGCCCATGACGGGCTTGCCCGCGACAGACCCCAGGAGAAGCAGGTTTCCTGGATCGACGGGCATGCCGAAATGCTCCACCCTCCCGCCGGCCATTTCGATGGCGGATGGAATGACGTCCCGACGGTCCGCAATGGCCGAGGCCCCGAAGACGACGATAAGCTGCGTGTCGGCCGTTGCCTGATAGGCCAACTCCCGCGCCAAAAGGGTTGGATCGTGCGGCACGCGGCGGTCGTGCACGATCTTTGCATTCGCAGGCTCCAGACGCTTCGCGAGCACGGCGAGGGTCTTGTCGACCACGCTCGGCTTGAGACCGGGAAGAACCGTCGAAACAACCCCGACCGAGCGGCGCGTATACGGAGCAACGCGCAAGGCTCCCCTACCGGCACTGGCGATCCCATTCTTCAGCAACCCATCCGGGATGGCATAGGGAATGATTTTGACCGTGCCGACCATTTCACCAGCGACGACCGGCTTGTAGGCCGGCAAGGTGGCGGCCGTCATGGCTTCGTCGACGGTATTGAGGCCCTTGATGGCATCCACGTCGATCAGGAGAAGACCCGACGTCCTGGCGTAGAGATTGGAGCGCCCGGTGAAGGGCGCTTCAACCACGACGTTATCTCCGGCGAGAACCTGTGCCAGACGCCAGGCAGCCTCGTCCTCACCCACGTCACCGGGCTCGAACCGTGCGGCAATCACCGTCTCGACGCCGGCCTGCTTCAGCTGCTGCGCGATTTCCGCCGAGATGAGGGTTCCCTTCCTCACCGTCGTTTCGCCTGCCCGCACACTGTGGGCCGCCAGGGCGCCAATGGCCTCCTCGACTGGGACAAGGCCGAATTTCACGTCGAACGCCTTCGCTCTTTGCGCAGCGTCGCGACGATCTCGGCCAGGATGGAGACCGCGATCTCCGCCGGTGACACGGCCCCGATGTCAAGTCCGATCGGAGCGTGGATCCGGGCGAGATCCGTTTCCGTGAAGCCGGAAGCCGTGAGCCGCTGAACCCGGCGTTCATGGGTTTTGCGCGAGCCGAGCGCGCCGATGTAGAAGCATGGCGAGCGCAGGGCGGCGGTGAGCGCGGGATCATCGATCTTGGGATCATGGGTGAGCGCCACGACGGCCGTATACCGGTCGATTCCGATATCCGGCAGGGCGGCGTCGGGCCACTCGGCCAGCACCGGCACGTCCGGAAAGCGCCCAGGAGTCGCGAAAGCCTCGCGGGGGTCGATGATGGTGACGTCGAGGTCAAGTCCCTTGGCCATAGGAGCCAGGGCCTGGCTGATATGAACGGCGCCGACGACGACCACCCTCACCGGCGGCGCCTGCACGGTCAGAAAGAACTGGCGGCCGTCCCACTCCACAAGGCCGCTCCTGCCCCGGGTTAGGCTCTCCTGAACGGCCTGCCCCAGGGGATCGCTCCCAACCTCCTCCTCCCGGACCAGGCGCTGCTCACCCGAGCCCGTGTCGGTGACGAGAACTGCGGCGCGCCGGGCGGCGCGCTCGGCATTGAGATCGGACAGGAGGCTCAGCCGCATGCCGTTCCCTCACCCGCCGATCGAGCAGCAAGGAACGAAGACGGCATGGAACGTTCGATCATTCTAGTCCACCCGCTCCACGTAGACCCTGATCCGCCCTCCGCATGACAGGCCCGCCTGCCAAGCGGTCTCGTCCGCAACTCCGAATTCGAGCAGCCGCGGCTTTCCGTCTGCAATGACGTCCAGGGCCTCCGTGATGACTGCACCCTCGACGCAACCGCCGGACACGGAGCCGAGGAAGTTCGTGTCCTGGTCGATCACCAGATGGCTGCCGACAGGCCGGGGCGCCGATCCCCAGGTCTCAACCACGGTCGCTATCACCACGCCCCTGCCCTCCCGCTTCCAGGCTTCCGCCGCCTTCAGGATGTCCGTGTCGGTCGAGAGCATGCGATTTTCCGGGCGAAAGGAGCGGCTCCCCGAGAGCCGCCTGATGCTCGATACTGCCATCACGGCCCCTTGCGCCGCAACCCACATGCCAGCCCTGCGCCGGCGCATCGTGAGGGATCGGATCCCGTGTGCATTGCAGCAACGCTTGGCAGGTGACGCGCCGCCCGATTTGCTCATACTCTGCCGTTGGAGCCGTCGACAGGAGGAGAACTCAGCATGGCGATGACGATGCAGGGCGAAGTCACACTTCCGGCCGATCGGGGGAAAGTGTGGCGGGCTCTCAATGATCCTGAGGTTCTGAAGGCGGCCATTCCCGGTTGCCAGGAGCTGGAAAAGATAGGCGACACCGAGTTCCAGGCGGTCGCCAAGGTGTCGGTCGGTCCCGTGAAGGCGACCTTCAAAGGGGGTGTGACCCTCGCGGACCTGGATCCGCCCAACGGCTACACCATCAGGGGCGAGGGACAGGGCGGAGTGGCCGGCTGGGCCAAGGGCGGAGCGAAGGTTCGCCTCGAAGACGTCGAGGGCGGCACCAGGCTGGTCTATGACGTCGAGGCCACTGTGGGCGGCAAGATCGCCCAGCTTGGCGGCCGGCTCATCAATGGGGTCGCCAAGAAATATGCCGACGAGTTCTTCGCGAATTTCGCCAGGATCCTCTCGCCTGCGGAGAGCGCCGCATAAGCAAGCCTTGCGTCATTCCGCACGATTTTCCGATACTTGACCGCTCAGACGAGGCAGGCCACACTCGCCTTTGACAAATCGCATTCGTGCGATGGTCCAACAAGAATATCTGCCGGCGCCTGAGACCGCCTGAAGGCTGGCCGGGTTGCCTGCGCCTGAGGAGGAAAGCACGCATGACCACCGTCTCCCTGACGGTGAACGGTCAAACCGTCACCGCAGACGTCGATCCCCGCACTCTGCTCGTTCAATTCCTGCGCGAAAATCTAAGGCTCACGGGTACCCATGTGGGCTGCGACACCAGCCAATGCGGCGCGTGCGTCGTTCACCTGAACGGCCAAGCCGTGAAGGCCTGCACGATCCTCGCGGTCCAGGCGAATGCAAGCGTCGTCACGACCATCGAGGGCATCGCCCAGGGCGGCGAGCTGCACCCGATGCAGGCGGCGTTCCGCGAGCATCATGGCCTGCAATGCGGCTACTGCACGCCGGGCATGATCATGTCCGCCATCGACATCGTGAACCGTAAAGGGAGCGCTCTCGACGAGCAGACCATCCGGGACGAGCTGGAGGGCAATCTCTGCCGCTGCACGGGCTATCACAACATCGTCAAAGCCGTTGCGGCCGGAGCGCAGGCCATGGGTCAGGCGTCTCTGCCGCAGGCGGCGGAGTAAAGCGACCCGCCACGCTCGCTCAAGGCACGACGCGCCTCTCGAACAGGTGCAAGCTGCAGGCGAGACTCGGAGCAGGCGCTTTCTCTGAAACCTGCCTCGAGACCCCCGCTTCGCTTCCGCTGTCCGGTGAGAGCCAACAAAGACAAGGGAGGATTTCATGACCGCAACAGGGATCGGCGCGCCAGTTCGCCGGAAAGAGGATCAGCGTTTCGTGACCGGCCAGGGGCGCTACGTCGACGACTTCAACCGGCCCGGCCAGGCCCATGCGTATTTCCTCCGCTCGCCGCATGCGCACGCTGCGATCCGGTCCATCGACACGGGTCCGGCCATGATCATGCCGGGAGTCGTGGCGGTTTTTACCGGAGACGACCTCGCGGCCGATAAAATCGGCGGCCTCATCTGCGGCTGGATGATCCATTCCAAGGATGGCTCTCCGATGAAAGCAGGGCCCCACCCGGCGCTTGCGCAGGGCAAGGTGCGCTATGTGGGCGACCACGTGGCCGTGGTGATCGCCGAAACCCTCGCGCAGGCCAAGGATGCCGCGGAAGCCATCGTGGTCGACTACGATGTTCTCCCGGCCGTGGTCGGCACGGCCCAGGCGATGAAGGCGCCGGTCCAGGTTCATGACGCCTCCCCTGACAACTCCGTGTTCAACTGGCATCTCGGCAACAAGGAAGAAACGGAAGCCGCCTTCGCACGGGCGAAGCACGTCACGAAAATCGATCTCGTCAACAACCGCCTGGTGCCCAACGCCATCGAGCCCCGGGCGGCCGTGGGCGAGTACGATCTGGGAACTGACAACTACACTCTCTACACCACGAGCCAGAACCCCCACGTGGCCCGCCTCGTTCTCTCGGCCTTCATCGGTGTTGCGCCCGAGCATAAGCTGCGGGTCATCGCTCCGGACGTCGGCGGCGGGTTCGGCTCCAAGATCTTCATCTATGCCGAGGAGACGGTTTGCGTCTGGGCGGCCAAGAAGGTCAAGCGGCCGGTGAAGTGGACGTCGGACCGCACCGAGGCCTTCCTGTCCGACGCCCATGGTCGCGACCACGTCACACATGCGGAACTGGCAACGGACGAGAGCGGCAAGATCCTGGGCCTTCGGGTTCACACCATCGCCAATCTCGGCGCCTATCTTTCCACCTTTTCCTCGTCCGTGCCGACCTACCTCTATGCGCCGCTCCTGTCAGGTCAGTACGACATCCCGGCAATTTATTGCGAAGTGGATGCGGTCTACACGAACACCGCGCCTGTTGACGCCTATCGCGGCGCCGGGCGGCCCGAGGCGACCTTCGTGGTCGAGCGGCTCGTCGAGAAGACCGCCCGCGAGCTCGGCCAGGACCCGGCGGAATTCCGCCGGAAGAACTACATCACGCAGTTCCCGCACCAGACGCCGGTCATCATGACCTACGACACAGGCGATTACTCCGCATCGCTCGACAAGGCTCTGGAACTTGCGGATTACCGGAACTTCCAACAGCGCAAGCAGGAGAGCGCCCGCCGCGGCAAGCTGCGGGGCATCGGCTTCTCGAGCTACATCGAGGCCTGCGGCATCGCCCCGTCCCAGGCGGTCGGGTCCCTCGGCGCCGGCGTCGGGCTCTGGGAATCGGCGGAGGTGCGGGTCAACCCGACCGGCTCCGTCGAGGTGCTCACCGGTTCGCACAGCCATGGCCAGGGCCACG
>DASQTM010000287.1:0-11263 GCA_035641875.1 Microvirga sp.
GCAGGGCCGCCCGATAGGGCTCCTCCCCCGGATCGATCCCGCCCTGGGGCATCTGCCAGGCATAGCCGTCCGCCTCATGCTCAGGGGATTCGGAGCGGCGACGGCCGATGAAAACCCGCCCCTCCCGATTGAGAAGCATCACGCCGACGCAGGAGCGATAGGGAAGATCCTTCCGGGACTGCGATCCTCTGGCGCTCCTCATTCGACGTTTACTCCCTGACGTTTGGCAACCGTTCCTACCGGGTCATCGCCGGCGCGTGTCGATGGTTCCAAGGCTCGAGGCCAGAGTGCCGCTTCGACCCGCGCGGCACAAGCCGTTTCCCTGGAGCATTTTGACCTCACCCATGGGGAGGCAGCTCACGCCTGTTCAGAACCTGAATCGAAAAGGCCTGACGGGAGGTCCCGCCAGGCCTGATCGGCATCCTCGAAAGGAGAAGGTTAGTTCGGGGCCGGGGTGGCGTTGGCGGCTCCCTTGCGCACCCCACGGAGGAAGTCGTAGGCCGCGATGAGCTGCTTGTCCTTGGTCGGATCCGGCGGAACGTAAGCCGAGGACCCGCCGCGCTCTTCCTTGTCGCCGCCGTTCTGCAGGTGACCGCGCAGTCCGGCTTCGCCCTTGGTCTCGTCCTTGCCCTTCAGCTCCTCGGGAATGTCCTGCAGCACCTCGACATCCGGGTCGATGCCCTTGGCCTGGATCGAGCGGCCGGACGGGGTGTAGTAGCGCGCCGTGGTCAGGCGCACGGCCCCGTTGCCGCCGAGCGGGATGATGGTCTGCACGGAGCCCTTGCCGAAGGAGCGGGTTCCCAGAACCGTCGCGCGCTTGTGGTCCTGCAGGGCGCCCGCCACGATCTCGGAGGCCGAGGCCGAGCCGCCGTTGACGAGCACCACCAGGGGCTTGCCCTTGGTCAGGTCGCCCGTCTTGGCGCTGAAGCGCTGGGTGTCTTCGGCGTTGCGGCTGCGGGTGGAGACGATCTCGCCCCGGTCCAGGAACGCGTCCGACACCATGATGGCCTGATCGAGCAGGCCGCCCGGGTTGTTGCGCAGGTCGATCACGAAGCCGGCGACCTTGTCCGCGCCGATGTCGCTGGTGAGCTTGTCGATGCCGCTGCGCAGCCCCTCGAAGGTCTGCTCGTTGAACTGGGTGACGCGCAGCACGCCGATGTCCCCCTCGACGCGGGCGCGAACCGGACGAACCCGGATCGTCTCGCGGGTGAGCTTCACCTCGATCGGGTCCTTGGCTTCCTTGCGCTGGATCTTGAGGGTGACCGAGGAGTTGATCGGGCCGCGCATCTTGTCGACGGCTTGGTTCAGGTTGAGCCCCTGAACGGATTCGCCGTCGATCTGGGTGATGATGTCATTGGCCATGACGCCGGCGCGGGACGCGGGGGTGTCGTCGATGGGGGTCACCACCTTGACGAGGCCCTCTTCCATGGTGACCTCGATGCCGAGGCCGCCGAACTCGCCGCGGGTCTGCACCTGCATGTCGCGGAAGCTCTTGGCGTCCATGTAGCTCGAATGGGGGTCGAGGGAGGTCAGCATGCCGTTGATGGCCGATTCGACGAGCTTCGCCTCCTCGGGCTTTTCCACGTAATCCGTTCGGACCTTCTCGAAGACGTCCCCGAACAGGCTGAGCTGCCGGTACGTATCGGCGGAGGCGGCGACGGCGCTCGTCGACGACAGCAAGCTGGTCTGCGACATCATGGTCGCGCCGCCTGCACCGATTGCCGCGCCGAGAATCAGAAGAGAGAGTTTGCGCATTATCCGCGAGCCTTTTCGCTTTGCGTTTTCGCCCACCAGGGACCTGGATCGATTGAACCGCCGTCTTTCCTGAACTCTACATAGAGAACGGGAGTGTTCTTTTCCATGGCGCTGCCTGACAAAGCCATGAGAGGGGTTTCCCCCATGGTGGCGACAGGCTCGCCAGCGAGCACGAATTGCCCGACATCGACGCTGATCTGGTCCATACCGGCAAGGAGCACATAATACCCACCGCCGGCGTTGATGATCAAGAGTCGACCATAGGACCGGAAGGGTCCTGCGAAGGCCACCCACCCGTCCGCCGGTGATACAACGGCCGCCTTGGGGCGGGTGGTGATCGAAATGCCGCGCGTCGTTCCGCCATAGCCGTCGGAGGCGCCGAAATCCAGGACCGTGTCGCCGCTCACAGGCTTCGGCAACAGGCCGCGCGCCTCTGAAAACGGGATTTTCGGGGCCAGTCGGGCTGGGTCGCGGAAAGCCGCCTGGGCGAACTTCTCCTTGGCCTCCCGCTCCTGCGCTGCTGCGGCCTTGCGGGCCTCGTCCGCCGCCTGCCGCGCCCCGGATATCTCCTTCTCCATCCGGTCGATCAACTCTTTGAGAGTACCGGCCTGACGGGCGAGCTGGGAGGCTTTTTCCTGCTCCGAGCCCACGTTTTTCTCCACCTCGACCATGCGGGCCTGGCGGGCGTTGATGAGAGCCGTAAGCCGCTCCTGCTCCCCGTTGAGGGCGATCAGCTCCGCGTCGAGGGTGGCGCGGTCGGCGGCGATGGCCTGCTTGAGGCGCACGAGTTCGGCCAGATCGATCGCCAGAACCTCCACCTCGCTCCGGAGCTCGGGCAGCACGGCGCCCAGCAGGATCGAGGCGCGGACGGCCTCAAGCATGTCCTCGGGCCGCACCAGCACGGCGGGGGGCGGGCGGCGACCCATGCGCTGGAGGGCGGCCAGGACCTCGACGATGACGCCCCGGCGGCTGTCCATGGAGCGGCGGATGGCCGACTCGCTGGCGGTCAAGGTCTGGAGCCGCTGCTCCAGGGCGCGGGTCCGGTCCTCGGTTCCGCGAACCCGCCCGGCGGTGTCGATCAGGGCGGCGTTGAGCCTCGCCCGGTCCGACTTCATCTCCTCGATCTCGGCCTCCAGGCGCCTGCGGGCCTCGGCGCTGGCCGCCATCGCCTCCTCCAGCGCCTTCAGATCGCTCTCCCGCTTCGCCTTCTCATCCGCCGTCTCGGCCGGCACCGGGGCAGCCGCAGGCGCTTGCTGGGCCTGCGCAAGGCCCAGACCGGAAGCGGCCATCCATGTGGCAAGGGCAAGGGCCTTGCGGGAGGGAAGAAAACAGGTAATGCGGCTCATCCGTCAGGAATCATCGTGACCGCCGCGATGATAAGGGTGTCCGGCGATGATTGTCAGGGCCCTATAGAGCTGCTCGGCCACGAGCGCCCGCACAATCTGGTGCGGCATGGTGAGCGCGCCGAAGGAGACCACCAGTTCGGCCCGCTGGCGAACCCCCGGGTCGAGGCCGTCCGGCCCGCCGATGACGCAGGCGATCCCGGGGCGGCCCTCATCGCGCCATTGCCTGATTCGCGCCGCGAAAGCCTCGCTGGAGGGGCTCTTTCCCCGCTCGTCGAACACGACCAGCACGGAGGAGCCGGCCTTGTCCAGCAGGGCGGACGCTTCTTCCACCCGGCGGTCATCCTCCCGCCTGGCGCGGCTTTCCGGTATTTCAACGTGGTCGAGGCCGGACAGGCCGAGAGATCGGCCCATGGCGTCGATCCGCTGCCTGTATCGCTCGACCAGCTCCCGCTCGGGGCCGCTCTTGAGACGGCCCACGGCCAGCAAGCTCAGTCGCACGGGGTCAGCCCTCGCTGTTCAAAGCCTTAGGTTCCTGTTCGGGCAGCGGAATCCCGCCGGCCCGGACAGGCCCTAGCTGGCCCGGTCGTGCGGACGGTCGGCGCCCCACATCTTCTCGAGGTTGTAGAAGCCGCGAACCTCGGGACGGAACACGTGGATCAGCACGTCGCCGGCATCGATCAGCACCCAGTCGCAGGCGGGCAGCCCTTCCACGCGCGCATTGCCGAACCCCTTTTCCTTGAGGTCCTGAATGACGCGGTCGGCGATGGCGCCCACATGGCGGTGGGAGCGGCCCGACGTGACGATCATGGTGTCTGCGAGGGAGGTTTTGCCGACCAGGTCGATCTCGACCGTGTTCTCGGCCTTCATGTCCTCGAGGGAAGCCAGGGCGACGGCCCGGATATCCTCACCTTGCGGAGCATCCGCTCCGGAGAGAGGAGGAAGCAGATTGGTGTCCGCTTCAAGCGTTGACAGTCGATTCAGGTTCAAGCCCTTTCTAAGCAGCGCATTCCTCTACGCCGTCTCTTAAGATAAGACCGGACGGCACGATATTTCAACGTCTTCCGGCACGAGAAGTTCGTCGCATCTGCCGAAGAGCGGTGGATGACAGGTGGGAGCGAGGCCCGTGCAGGAACACCCAGGCAGGAGGCTCGGCCCCGGCCAGGGCAAGGGCCTCCCCTTCGCCGATGCGCTCCGACGACAGGGCGGCGGCGCTGCGCGACCGCATGGCCTTCAAGGTCCAGCCGGGGCGGTCGATGACCGCGATGGGCATCATCGCGGCGATGCTGCGCCAGCCGCGCCAGCGGTGGAAGCCTGCCAGATTGTCCGCCCCCATGATCCAGACGAACCGGACCCCCGGGTAGCGCCGCTTGAGATAGGCCAGGGTATCCACCGTATAGCGGGACCCGATGTCCTCCTCGAAGGTGGTGACGTCGATCCGGGGATGGGCGGCGAGCCTCCTGGCCTCGGCCACCCGCAGGGAGGTGGCGGCGAGTTCGCCCGGGTCCTTCAGGGGATTTCCAGGGGTGACGATCCACCAGATCCGGTCCAGCCCCAGGCGCTTGAGCGCCATGAGGCTCACATGCCGGTGCCCGGCATGGGCGGGATTGAAGGAACCCCCATAAAGGCCGATCCGCATGCCAGGGGCGACCCGGGGCAGGCGCGCCTGCCCCGACGGCCTGAGGCGGAAGCGGGAGGGGCCCGGTTTCACCGGCGTCCGGATCACGGGCGCGTCTGGCCCGAACCGCGGATGCGGTACTTGAACGAGGTCAGCTGCTCCACGCCCACCGGCCCGCGGGCATGCATCCGGCCGGTGGCGATGCCGATCTCGGCCCCGAAGCCGAACTCGCCCCCATCGGCGAACTGGGTCGAGGCATTGTGCAGCACGATGGCCGAATCCACCTCCGCCAGGAACCGCTCGGCCGCCGCCGCATCGTCGGTGACGATGGAATCCGTGTGGTGGGAGCCGTAGGTCTCGACATGGGCGACGGCCGCGTCGAGCCCCTCCACGACCCGGGCCGAGATGATGGCGTCGAGATATTCCGTGCCCCAATCCTCCTCCGTGGCCGCCGTCACCCGCGGGTCGCAGGCCCGGACCGCCTCGTCGCCGCGCACCGCGCAGCCGGCATCGAGCAGCATGGCCACGAGGGGCTTGAGATGCGTCGCCGCGCAAGCCCGGTCCACCAGCAGGGTCTCGGCCGAGCCGCAGACGCCCGTGCGGCGCATCTTGGCGTTCAGCACGATCCGCTTCGCCATCTCCAGATCGGCCTGCCCATGGACGAACACGTGGCAGATGCCCTCGAGATGCGCAAACACGGGCACCCTCGCTTCGTCCTGCACGCGCGCGACCAGGTTCTTGCCGCCACGCGGCACGATGACGTCGATATGGCCGTCGAGGCCGGACAGCATGGCCCCGACCGCCGCCCGGTCTCGGGTCGGCACGAGGCGGATGGCCTCAGGGGGCAGCCCGGCCTGCTCCAGCCCCTCGCCCATGGCCTGAGCAATGGCCTGCGAGGTGCGGAAGCTCTCCGAGCCCGCGCGCAGGATCGCCGCATTGCCGGCCTTGAGGCACAGGGCGCCCGCATCCGCCGTCACGTTGGGCCGGCTCTCGAAGATGACGCCGATCACCCCGAGAGGGGTCGCGACGCGCTCGATCAGCAGGCCGTTGGGACGCTCGAAGCGCGCCAGAACCCGCCCGACCGGATCGGGCAGATCCGCGATGCTTTCCACTGCGGCAGCAACAGCCTCCAGCCTCTGCGAGTCGAGGGCGAGGCGGTCGATGAAGGCAGGCGTCTGCCCCTTGGCCTTCGCGTCCGTCAGATCCCCTTCGTTGGCGGCGAGAATGGACCCGGCGCGGGCCCGAATGGCCGCTGCCATGGCCCGAAGCGCGGCGTTCTTCTCCTCAGCCGAGGCGAGGGCGACCCGGCGCGCAGCCTGCCGCGCGCGACGGCCGAGATCGGCCATGAGAGCCGGCACGGAGGACTCGACCGAAACGGCCTCTGCGGCGTTGAGGGAGTCGGTGAGCGCGCTTTCGCTCAAGGTACGAGTGTCATCCATGTCCAGGTCCCGAGGGCAAACCCATCATCAGACGTCCATAGCACGCCTCGCGGCCCGAGGGCCAAGCCGTTCCTTGCTGTTGGACCGGGCAGGACTCGATCCTGCCCCGAGGGTCGGCGCGCCGGAGACCAGGATCGGCACCTCGGGTTGGCATTACGCATCCTGGCACGGGCCGTTCTATCCGCGGGATGTCAGGGTCAAGGACTTCCTGGCCTATTATGTGGAGCAGTTCGATACGGCCGAGATCAACAACTCGTTCTATCGCCTGCCCACGGAGAATGCGGTCGCGACCTGGCGCGACAGCACGCCGGAGGGCTTCCTCTTCGCCTGGAAGGCATCGCGCTTCATCACCCATATGAAGCGCCTGAAGGACATCGAGGAGAGCATCGCGCTGGTGTTCGGCCGCATGGCGGCCCTGGGCGACAAGTTCGGCCCCGTCCTGTTCCAGCTCCCCCGACCTTCCGGGCCGATGCGGAAACCCGGGAGCGCGTCGCCCGCACCTTGAGCCTGGTGCCGCCGCAGCACCGCTACGCCTTCGAGTTCCGCCACCCGAGCTGGTTCGAGGATGCGACCTTCGACCTGCTGCGCGACCACGATGCGGCGCTCTGCATCTCCGATCACGCGGCCGCCCCTGCCCCCTGGCTGGCGACCGCCGGGTTCGTCTATGTGCGGGCGCACGGGACCAACGGACGCTATGCGGGCAGCTACAGCCCTGAGACCCTGCAGGACTGGTCGCGAAGGATAGACGGGTGGCGCGCGGAGGGGCGCGACGTCTACGTCTATTTCGACAACGACATCAAGAGCGCCGCCCCCGGCGACGCCCGGCAGCTTCTCAGGCTGAGAGGCTCTTCGGCGTGACGTCGAGGCCGCTCAGGGCCATGTCGTCCCGATGTACCATTTCGGCGCGGCCGGGATAGCCGAGGATCGCTTCGATCTCGCGGCTGGAGCGGCCGATGATGCGCGCAGCCTCGTCCGCATCGTAGGCCACGAGGCCCTGGCCGAGAATGCGGCTGCCGTCGCGGATCGTCACCGCGTCGCCCCGGGCGAAGGAGCCCTCGATCCGGCGCACGCCCACCGGCAGCAGGCTCGCGCCGCCCTGGAGCGCGCGCGCCGCGCCATCGTCTACGTGGAGGATGCCGCGGGGCTCCAGCGCCCCTGCAATCCAGGTCTTGCGGGCGGTGGCGGGGTTGGAGGGGGTCAGGAACCAGGTGCAGCGCCCGCCCTCGGCCACGCGCTTCAGGGGATTCTTCACGCGACCGTCGGCGATGACCATGTGGGTGCCGCCGGAGGTGGCGATCTTGCCCGCCTCCACCTTGGTGCGCATGCCCCCGCGCGACAGCTCGGAGGCTGCGCCCCCGGCCATGGCCTCGATGGCAGGGGTGATGCGCTCCACCAGGGGGATGTGCTGGGCGTTCGGGTCGGAGGCCGGGGGAGCCGTATAGAGCCCGTCGATATCGGAGAACAGCACCAGGAGATCCGCCCCGATCATGGTGGCGACCCGGGCCGCCAGGCGGTCGTTGTCGCCGTAGCGGATCTCGGAGGTGGCCACCGTGTCGTTCTCGTTGACCACCGGCACCGCCCGCATCTCCAGGAGCTTCAGGGTGGTGGCGCGCGCGTTGAGATAGCGCCGCCGCTGCTCGGTGTCGGCCAGGGTCACCAGGATCTGGCCCGCCGTGATGCCGTGATGCGCCAGCACCTCCGCCCAGATGCGCGCCAGCGCGATCTGCCCCACCGCGGCGGCCGCCTGGCTTTCCTCCAGCCGTAGGGAACCGGAGGGAAGCCCCAGGACCGTGCGCCCCATGGCGATGGCGCCCGACGAGACCACCAGAACGTCGGCGCCTTTCCCATGCAGATCGGCGATGTCCTCGGCGAGCGCCGCCAGCCACGCATGGTTCAGCCGGCCCCGCGCCCGGTCCACTAGGAGCGAGGAACCCACTTTCAGAACGACGCGGCGGAACTGGCTGATCTGAGGCGTCACGGCCGCCACTCCTCCTGGGATTCCTTGTGCTCTTCCTCGGCCTTGGTCTCGTCGATGACGGCGAGAAGCGCCCCCAGGACCTCCTGCACGCCCTGGCCGGAGGCGGCCGAGATCACATAGGGCGTCCGCTTGCAGGCCTTCTTGAGCCGCTTGAGCTGCTCCTTCAGGGTGTCTTCGTCGAGGGCGTCCGCCTTGGACAGGGCGACGATCTCGGGCTTCTCCGCCAGCCCATGGCCATAGGCTTCGATCTCGTGGCGCACCGTCCTGTAGGCCTCGCCCGCATCCCCGCCCGCGCCCTCGACCAGATGCAGCAGCACCCGGCAGCGCTCCACGTGACTTAAGAAACGGTCGCCCAGTCCCACGCCCTCGGACGCGCCTTCGATCAGGCCCGGGATGTCGGCCAGCACGAATTCCCGGTTATAGGCCCGCACCACGCCAAGGCCCGGGTGCAGGGTGGTGAAGGGATAATCGGCGATCTTGGGCTTGGCCGAGGTGACGGTGGCGAGAAACGTTGACTTGCCCGCATTGGGAAGCCCCACGAGCCCTGCATCGGCGATGAGCTTGAGGCGCAGGATCAGCGTGTGCTCCTGCCCCTCCTGGCCGGGATTGGCCCGGCGCGGGGCGCGGTTGGTGGAGGTGGTGAAATAGGCGTTGCCGAAGCCGCCGTTGCCCCCTCGGGCGAGCAGGACGCGCTGGCCCACATGGGTCATGTCGGCGATGACGGTCTCGCCGTCCTCGTCCAGGATCTCGGTGCCGGCCGGCACCTTCAGCACCACGTCCGCGCCCTTGGCCCCGGCCCGGTTCTTGCCCATCCCGTGACCGCCGGTCTTGGCCTTGAAATGCTGCTGGTAGCGGTAGTCGATGAGGGTGTTGAGCCCTTCGACGCATTCCGCCCACACGTCGCCGCCCCGGCCGCCGTCGCCGCCGTCCGGCCCGCCGAACTCGATGAACTTTTCACGGCGAAACGATACGGCTCCGGCGCCGCCGTTGCCCGAGCGGATATAGATCTTGGCTTGATCGAGAAATTTCATAACCCGCATCCTTTACGGGACAAGACGTGCGGGGGCAACGCGTACGGGCGTCAAGCGCTCCCGATGTTGTCGGGAGCGCTCTTCGCAGGAGCGCGGTCCGCCTTGGCGGAGGATGCTCTAGCTCGCGAGCGAGATCCCGCGGTCGATCTCGACCTCCAGGAGGGCAGGCTCGCGCACGAGGCCGGTATGGCCCCAGCTCTTCAGGCTCTCCCAGGCCCGCCGGTCGAGGCGGAAATGGTCGGCCGGATAGAGTCCGCCCCGGGCCGGCAGCTCCACGAGGCCGGAGCCCTGATAGGCGAAGCCGCACTTCTCCAGCACCCGCCGGGAGCCCGGATTGATCACCCGGGCGGAGGCGGTGAGCTCGTCCTCGTCGCCATAGGCGAAGAAGGCGTCGATGAGCGCCCGGGCCGCCTCGGTGGCGTAGCCCTGCCCCCAGTAGGGGGTGCCGAGCCAATAGCCGAGATGCGGCTTCCCCAGGTCCGGCTCGGGGCCGATGCTCACCGCCCCGATGGCGCTGTTGGGCTTGCCCTTGGGCGTAATGACGAGGGCGAGCCCTCCGCCATCCGCGTTGGAGCGTCTGGACTGGAAGATGAACCGCTCGGCGGCGTCCGGGTGATACGGATGCGGAATTCGGGCCGTCATCTCCGCGACAGATTTCTCACCGGCGAGGCGTACGATGGCTTGAACGTCCGCAAGGCGGGGCCAGCGCAGCCACAGGCGGCGGGTCTCCAGGCGGAAAACATCGTCACGGGTGAGGTCGGGAAACATCGTCTTGCTCCGATCCGTATGGGCCTCTTTGGCCCGTAAAATGACGAAGGGGAGGCGGACATCCCACCTCCCCTGTCTGTCTGGATCTGAGCTTGGCCGTTTGGGCCTGTTGGAGCTTTTGATCCGCCGGGTCGGTGTGATGCCGGCGGGAGCTCCTTCGTTTTGCTCCTGCCGTTTACTCTGCGGCCTCTTGGGCCGGTACGACCGATACGAAGGCTCGGCCTTGACGCGTCAGGAATCGGACGCGGCCATCGGCGGTGGCAAAGAGCGTGTGATCTTTGCCCATGCCGACATTCACGCCCGCGTGCACTTTCGTGCCGCGCTGACGGATAATGATGTTGCCGGCGAGCACCTGCTGATCGCCGAACTTCTTGACGCCCAAACGACGGCCTGCCGAGTCACGACCGTTGCGAGACGAACCGCCTGCTTTTTTGTGAGCCATGGGTTACTCCCGTGTTCCTATCTTGCGCCGCCGCTTATTCAGCGGTGGCCGGCGCAGCGTCTTCCGCCGCAGCCTTGGTGGTCTTCTTTGCCGCAGCCTTCTTGGGCGTCTCGCCCTGGCTCAGGATCTCGGTGATCCGCACCATGGTGTAGTCCTGGCGGTGCCCGCGCTTGCGGCGCGAATTCTGACGGCGGCGCTTCTTGAAGGCGATCACCTTCTCGCCGCGGGTGTGCTCCACCACCTCGCCTGCCACGGTGACGCCCTGGACGAGAGGCGCGCCCACCTGGGTGCCGCCGTCGTTGGTGACCATGAGAACCTGGGCGAAAGTGACGGTGGAGCCCGGCTCGCCCGCAAGCGTGGCGACGGTGATGACGTCGTTGGCGGCAACGCGATATTGCTTGCCGCCGGTCTTGATCACTGCGAACATCTTGATCCTCGTGTTCAAACCCAAGCTCTCTACGGGAGACCCCATAGGGCTGGCTTTTTGGCAGTTTCCGGTTTCGGTTCACGGCAGGCTTGGCCGCCGCATGAATATGGGCAGGCACGCGTGCCCACCCATGAAGGAGGCTTACCTACGGCCTGCCCCGGCTTTTGTCAATCGAAAACCTGCTCTTTGACGCTTGAAGAGCCGCCACGCCCATGATATCCACCCCGCCTCAACCAGCCGATCCATGCACGAGCCGTTTCGTCGACGGATCCCGGCCCTCCGGAGAGGTGGCAGAGTGGTTGAATGCACCGCACTCGAAATGCGGCATACGGGCAACCGTATCGGGGGTTCGAATCCCCCCCTCTCCGCCATTAGCTTAACTTAAGCATCTACAAATATTGAGATATTCCAACTCGCTCTTGGATTGGCCCTAACAGAGGTCCCAACTGCCTCAGCTGATTG
>DASQTM010000288.1:0-9174 GCA_035641875.1 Microvirga sp.
GAATGGACCGAGGCCCTCGACCTCTGGCGTGAAGCGGTCTCACCTCACCTCTCGGATGCCGCAGCCCCCGACGCCAACGATCAGGCTATCCTTCTGCAATCGCTTCTCGGCGCCTGGCCGCTGGAGCTGCTGGAGGATGTCGATCGCAAGCAGCTCGCCTCGTTCCAGGAGCGGATGGAGGCGTATGTCACGAAGTCCTTGCGCGAAGCAAAGCGGCATACGACCTGGATCAATCCCAACGAGGCCTATGAGAGCGCGGCGCTGGAGCTCCTGCGGTCTGTTCTGCAGCCCGGCGGCAGCTTCATCGAGCGATTCGCTCCGCTTGCCCGTCGCCTCTCGTTTCTCGGCATGCTGAACGGGTTGTCGCGCACGGTCCTCAAACTCACCCTGCCGGGCGTCCCCGACATCTACCAGGGCACCGAGTTCTGGGACTTCTCCCTGGTCGATCCCGACAATCGCCGCCCCGTGGATTACGCGGCGCGTATCAAGGCGCTTGGAAAAACCGATTCCCTCGAAACGCTGATCGAGAACTGGTCTGACGGGCGCATCAAGCAGCGCATCCACACGACCCTGCTGCATGAGCGCGCCAGGGCTCCCGAACTCTATAGCGAGGGCGATTACGAGTCGCTTGCTGTTCACGGCAGGCAGGCATCCTGTCTTCTCGCCTTCGCCAGACAGCATGGCTCCGAGAGCCTCGCTGTCGTCGTGCCCCGCCTCTGGTCCCGCCTTGCGGAGAAGAACCGCCTGCCCCTGGATAACGCGGTCTGGAGCGACACGACCGTTGCGCTCCCCGAGGGCCGTTGGCGGAACGTGATCACCGGAGCTGACGTGACGATACAAGGTGACGGCGGCAGAGCCGGAGACCTCCTGACGCCTCTGCCTTTTGCCGTGCTGAGACGCCAAGATGCCATGGATTAGCCGCTTGGGTCCAAACCTGCCGCGCAGGTGGCAGACTTAGCCAACCTGCGCGAAACTCGGGCTCCGGCGGCATTCCGGTGAGCTGCCGCCTTCATGCAACACCCGTCGACAAACAGCTCCGTTCAGGTGAGACTTCCCGACGCCTCGCGCGTTGACGACACGTATCCCTTCACCCTGCTTGCTCCCGGAACCTGCGATGAACGATAGAGTAGTGACCCCTGACCTCTCGTCCAACGAGGTTGTGTCGCCCAGAGTCACGCGCCAATCGCGGGTTCGGGAAGGCCTCCCCTACCCGCTCGGCGCGCATTGGGACGGCCTGGGAGTCAATTTCGCGCTCTTCTCCGCCAACGCCACCAAGGTCGAGCTGTGCCTGTTCGACCAGGACGGCAGGCGAGAACTGGAGCGCATCGAACTGCCGGAATACACCGACGAGGTCTGGCACGGCTATCTGCCGGATGCGCGGCCAGGCACCACCTACGGCTACCGGGTCTACGGACCCTACGAGCCCAAGGCGGGACACCGGTTCAACCCCAACAAGCTCCTTTTGGACCCCTACGCCAAGCAGCTCGTCGGCAACCTGATCTGGGACGATGCGCTGTTCGGATACACCATCGGCTCCCCCGATGCGGATCTCTCCTTCGACAAGCGCGACAGCGCCGCCTTCATGCCCAAATGCCGGGTGATCGAGCCGGCCTTCACCTGGGGCCGGGAGCGCCGGCCCCGCACCCCTTGGGAGCGCACCATCGTCTATGAGGCGCATCTGCGCGGCTTCACCATGCAGCATCCGGCCGTGCCCAAGGAGCTCCGCGGCACCTTTTCCGGTCTCATGCATCACGAGGTCATGGACTACATCAAGAGCCTCGGCGTCACCGCCATCGAGCTGCTGCCGATCCATGCGTTTGCGGATGACAGCTACCTCATCAAAAGGGGCCTGCGGAACTACTGGGGCTACAATTCCATCGGCTTCTTCGCGCCGCAGCCGCGCTACCTCGCGACGCCGTTCGTGAACGAGGTCAAGGAGATGGTGAACCATCTCCACGATGCGGGAATCGAAGTCATCCTGGACGTGGTCTACAACCACACCGCCGAAGGCAACGAGCTTGGGCCGACCCTGTCCTTCAGGGGCATCGACAACGCATCCTATTACAGGCTCGCGCCCGATCCGCGCTACTACGTCAACGACACCGGAACGGGCAACACCGTCAATCTCAGCCACACCCGGGTGCTGCAGCTCGTCACCGACAGCCTGCGCTACTGGGCGCAGGAGGTTCACATCGACGGTTTCCGCTTCGATCTCGCGACCATTCTCGGACGGGAGCCGCACGGCTTCGAGGAGGACGGCCGCTTCCTCGATGCGGTCCGGCAGGATCCGGCCCTGAGCGGCGTGAAGCTGATCGCCGAGCCGTGGGATTGCGGTCCGGGCGGCTACCAGGTCGGCCGCTTCTCGCCGGGTTGGGCCGAATGGAACGACCGCTACCGGGACACGGTGCGGGCCTATTGGAAAGGCGATGAAGGCAAGCTGCCGGAACTCGCCGGAAGGCTTACCGCCTCCGCCGATCTCTTCAACAAGCGCGGACGCAAGCCCTGGGCTTCCGTCAATTTCGTCACGGCCCATGACGGCTTCACCCTCAATGATCTCGTGTCCTACAACGAGAAGCACAACATCGAGAATGGCGAGGACAACAAGGACGGGCACGGCCACAACCTGTCCTACAATTATGGGGTCGAAGGACCCACGGACAATCCCGAGATCCGCGCCGTGCGCTTCCGCCAGATGCGCAACATGCTGGCCACCCTGCTCTTCTCCCAGGGCACGCCGATGCTTCTCGCCGGCGACGAGTTCGGCCGGACGCAGAAGGGCAACAACAACGCCTATTGCCAGGACAACGAAATCTCCTGGATCGACTGGAAGGGAATCGACGAGGACGGACGCGAGCTTCTTGATTTCACCCGCAGGCTCATCGAGCTGCGCCAGTCCCTGCCGCTCCTGCGCCGGGGCCGTTTCCTGACGGGAACCTACAACGAGGAGCTGGACGTCAAGGACGTCACCTGGCTTACCCCTGTCGGCGAGGAGATGACCCCCGAGCACTGGGAGAACCCCCACGCCCGATGCATGACCATCCTGCTCGACGGCCGCGCCCAGCCGACCGGCATCCGCAGACGCGGGACGGACGTCACCCTGCTGCTGATCGTCAACGCCCATGACGACGTGGTGAAGTGCAAGCTGCCGGACGTGACCGGAGGACGGGACTGGATGTGCCTCGTTGACACGAACCAGCCGGACCTGGATGCGCCGATTCCGTTCGAATTTGGCGAGGAATACCCCGTGACAGGACGGTCGCTGCTGCTGTTTCAGCTCAGGCAGGAACGGAAGCGGGGCGTGTAGAAGATTTATATTCGCGTGCCGCGTTCGCTTCGCGAAGAACGCGCTTCTCACGCCTCCTGAAGGATCGATCGGTAGAGGCTCGCGTATTGCCGCGCGGGCCTCGTCCAGCCCACATCCGCCGCCATGCCGTTGAGCTGCATGCGCCGCCACCCATCCCTGTCGAGCCAAAGGCTCTTGGCGCGGGCGAAGGCATCCGTCGCCGCCGGGAGGCTAACCGGCGCGAACTGGACTCCTGTCGCGACGCCGTTGGCCACCGCCATCTCGTTCGCGTCGATCACCGTATCGGCGAGGCCCCCGACCCGTGACACGACCGGCACGCTGCCGTAATGCATGGCGCAGAGCTGGGTCAGCCCGCAGGGCTCGAACCGGGAGGGGACGAGCAGCGCGTCGCTCCCGCCCTGGATCTGATGCGCCAGCGATTCGTCGTAGCCGAAGAAGCAGCCGACCTGCCCAGGATAGATCCCGGTTGCCGCCTGAAAGCTGCTCTCGAGGCGCTGGTCTCCCGCGCCGAGCAGGGCCAGCTGCCCCCCGTCCTCCAGCAGGGCGGGGAGCGATGCGAGCACGAGATCGAGCCCTTTCTGCTCCGACAACCGGCTCACCACCCCGAACAGCATGGCGTCCGGGTCGGGCCTCAGACCCAAGCGACGCTGAAGGGCTCCCTTGTTGGCCATGCGCGCATCCAGGCGGTCGCGGTCGAACGGAACCGCCAGGTGAGAATCGGCGGCGGGATTCCAGACCTCCTCGTCGATCCCGTTGATGATGCCGGCGATATCGGCCGAACGCGTCCTCAGGAGGCCGTGGAGGCCCATTCCGCCCTCGGGGGTCTGGATCTCCTTGGCGTAGGTCGGGGAGACGGTGGTGATGCGGTCGGCAAGGCGCAGGCCTGCCTTCAGGAAGCCGATCTGCCCGTAATATTCGACGCCCTCCAGGGTGAAGGCGCCGGGCGGAAGCCCGAGTTCGTGCAGGAGATAGGCGGGAAAGACGCCCTGGAAGGCGATGTTGTGGATCGTCATCACCGTTCCCGGACGGGGACCGCCGTCGAAGTGCAGATAGGCGGGCGCCAATCCGGCCTGCCAGTCATGGGCGTGGATGATGCTGGGAGCGAAACCCGGCGCGAGCCCCTGGCCGATATCGGCGGCGACGCGGCCGAGAGCCGCGAACCGGCGGGCGTTGTCCGGCCAGTCCCACCCTTCCGGCGCGATATAGGGCGAGCCGGGCCGCTCGAAGAGGTGTGGAGCATCGATGATGAAGAGGTCGAGCGGCCCGGCCCGGGCGCTCAGGAGCCGGGCGGAGCCGCCGAACAGGTTGGCGTATTCATGAACGACCTCCCCGCCCTGAGAGGATCCCATGACCGCCGGATAGCCCGGAACCAGAGTCCTGACGGCGACGCCCTCCTGCGCCAGAGCCCCCGGCAGGGCTCCGGCCACATCGGCCAATCCGCCTGTTTTGATGAGAGGAAAGATCTCCGACGTGACCGACAGGACGTTCAGAGGCTTCATCCCACCAGCCTGTCGATCATCGGCTGCGTGATGAGACAGATACCCCGCTCGGTGCGGCGGAACCGCTGGGCGTCCCGCTCCGGGTCCTCGCCGACCACGAGACCTTCCGGAATCCTGACGCCCCGGTCGATGACCACGTTCTTGAGCCGGGCCGAGCGGCCGATATCCACATGGGGAAGGATCACCGCGCCGTCGATATCCGCATAGGAGTGCACGTGCACCCCCGTGAAGACCAGAGACCGGCACATGGACGATCCCGAAATGATGCAGCCGTTGGACACCAGGGAATTGATCGCCTGACCCCGCCTGCCATCCTCGTTATGAACGAACTTCGCCGGCGGCTGCGTTTCCGAGAAGGTCCAGATCGGCCATTCCCGGTCATAGAGGTCGAGTCCCGGGATGATGGCCGTCAGGTCGATATTGGCCTCCCAATAGGCGTCCACGGTGCCGACGTCCCGCCAGTAGGCTTGCGATTCCGACTCCGACCGGACGCAGGAGCTGGTGAACCGATGCGCGACCGCCTTTCCGTGCTCGACGAGATACGGAATGATGTCCTTTCCGAAGTCCCGGCTCGATCCTGGCGTGGCCGCATCGCGCCTCAGCTGATCGAACAGGAACCGGGTGGTGAACACGTAGATCCCCATGCTGGCCAGGGCCATGTCCGGGTTGTCCGGCATCCCCGGCGGGTCGGCCGGCTTTTCCAGAAACGACACGATGCGGTCCGTCTCGTCGACCGCCATCACGCCGAAGCCGGAGGCTTCCATGCGGGGCACTTCGAGGCAGCCCACGGTGACGTCGGCCCCGGTATCCACGTGCTGCCGCAGCATGAACTCGTAATCCATCTTGTACACGTGATCGCCCGCCAGGACGACGATGTACTCGGGATCGGCGCTGCGGATGATGTCGATGTTCTGATAGACCGCGTCTGCGGTGCCTTCGTACCACAGGTCCTCGGCGACGCGCTGGCTGGCCGGCAGGATGTCGAAGGTCTCGTTGCGCTCGGGCCGGAAGAAATTCCAGCCCCGCTGCAGGTGGCGGATCAGGCTGTGGGCCTTGTACTGCGTCGCCACGCCGATGCGCCTGATGCCGGAGTTCAGGGCATTCGACAGGGCGAAGTCGATGATCCTGGTATTGCCGCCGAAATACACGGCAGGCTTGGCCCTGACATCGGTCAGCTCCATCAGCCGGGAGCCGCGCCCGCCGGCCAGAATGTAAGCCATCGCGTGACGGGCCAGAGGTGCATGCGCAGCGCTTGTGTTCGGCAAGGTGGGACCCTCACAATCAGGACAGCCATCCGCCCCATCATGTAGACGCTGAAACCGGCTCCAGGTTCTCCCCGGCTTATTCCGACCTCGGCGGAGTCTTTGCCCCCAAGCCCTCCGCATGGGGTGGAGGGCTCATGCGGACCTGCGTCAGGTCGTTCGGGTCGTACGCTTCCCCTTGCGCGGCGATGCGGCAGGAGCGGCGCTCTGCTCCTCGGCCGGAGAGACGGCGCGCCGTTTGCGGGCTTTGGGAGCATCAGGAACCGTCAGAAGCCCCTCATCGCTCTGCGGCAGCACCTCGTCGGTGGTCTGGCTCGTCATTCCCAGCGGAGCGGCGCTTACCTCCACGGGAGCTGCGCCCTCGCCGCCGGAGGCCGCATCTCCCAGGAAGGGAGCAGAGCTCGCGTTCCCACCCATCCCCGCGTCGCCGGTTCTATGCGCGCCGGTCTCGCCGATGATCTCGCTCTCCGCCTGGTACCAGTAATCTTCGGCGCGGTCGGGAAGACACCCATTCTGCATCCAAAGCTCGTAAGCCCGGTCGCGGATCCTCTGTTCAAGCTGATTGTCCATGGTCACCTTTCAGTGTCTTCAGGTTCTGCCCCCCGAAATGTGAGGAGCAGACTGGCCTTTGAATCCAGCCACATGGCTGCGCGCTCTACGAACACGAGCTGAATAAAGTTATTGGGCGGCTGCCTGGATTGGCAACGGCGATTCCGAAAAACTGTCGCCGATTCGCGCGATAAGATCCGTCCGAGCAAGGCCGACTGAGAGGCCGCTCCCCGATTCCTGCCTGCTCCACTTAACCCAGCGCTAGGACAAGTCCACCTAGGGTGACGGCAGCGCCGGCCAGGCGCGCCACCTTCCATCGTCCGAAGGTGACCAGGCCCGCAGCCAGGCCCGCAAGGTGCAGAACGGCGCTCGCGAAGGCAAAGCCCAGGCTGTAGGATAGGGGCCCGGCTCCGGAGGGAATCTCGGCTCCATGGGCATAGCCATGGAAGACCGCGAAGCCGCCGGCGAGCGCCATGGCCGCGCCGAGCGGCCACGTTCGTCCCAGGGCCACGAGAAAGCCCAGCACCAGAACCGAGGCGGCGATCCCGATCTCAGCAGCGGGAATGTCGATGCCTGCGAAGCCGAGCCCGCCTCCGATCAGCATCACGGCGACGAAGCTCCCAGGAACGGCCCAGAGCGCCCGTCCGCCCAGCATGGCGGCGAAGAGGCCGACGGCCATCATGGCGAGGGCATGGTCGAGCCCACCGAGGGGATGGAGGACGCCAGCCGAAAAGCCCGAGACGTGAAACCCGGTATGGGCGAATGCCGGGGCGGCCGCCAGCATGGCAGGCACGACCAGGAGGGAACGTTTCAATGTCATGGGATGCTCCTGTCAGGCAGCCGCGGCCAGGCCGCCGGCTTGTTCGATGAAGGCCGCGATGGCGTCCACCCCGACGCCTCCGCGAATGTTGCTGAAGACATAGGGGCGCTGCCCGCGCATGCGCTTCGTATCCTCTTCCATGATCGCAAGGTCCGCCCCCACATGAGGCGCGAGGTCGATCTTGTTGACCACGAGAAGATCGGATCGGGTGATGCCGGGGCCGCCCTTGCGCGGGATCTTTTCACCGCCTGCCACGTCGATGACGTAGATCGTCAGATCCGCGAGCTCCGGCGAGAAGGTTGCAGCGAGATTGTCGCCGCCGGATTCGACCAGCACGATGTCGAGGTCCGGAAAGCGCTTGCGCATGGTGGCGATGGCCGCAAGGTTGATGGAGGCGTCCTCTCGGATCGCGGTGTGCGGGCAGCCCCCCGTCTCCACGCCCATGATGCGCTCGACCGGCAAGGCGCCGGCGACGGTCAGCAGACGCGCATCCTCCTTGGTGTAGATGTCGTTGGTGATGGCGCAGATGTCATAGCGTTCGCGGAAGGTCTTGCACAGCGCCTCCATCAGGGCGGTCTTGCCGGAGCCGACAGGCCCGCCGATGCCCACGCGCAGGGGTCCAGTGTGAGAGGTCATGAGCGGAAAAGCCTCGTATATTGGTTTTCATGATGGAAGGAGCCGAGATCGGCCCGGAAGGTCGCGCCGCCGATGTCGTCGAGCGAGAGGCTGGCCGATTGCCGCGCAATCTCCTGCACCGTCGCGGCCAAAGCCGCGGAGACCCGGATGCCGCCGGTCTGCCCGATCGGCGCAAGCCGGATCGCGGCGGAGACAAGCGTCTGGACGAGCCCGAACAGGTAAGCGCCTGCGGTCACAGGCAAGGGAATGCCGTGCGCCGCCGCAGCCATGCCGACCGCGACCGGATAGGCCACCTCCCCGTCCATCACAGGCAGGAGCGGCGAAGGCCAGGCGGCCACCGTGGCGTCGAGGAAGCTCCGTCCCTGCTGGCTCGTTTCGAGATGGAGCTCGGCGGAAGGCGAGAGGGCAAGCGCCAGCTCGTTGACCTCGTCCAGGGCAGTCGCATCGCCGGCCTGCACGGCCCTGTAGGCGTGGCTCAGCAGGATGGCGTCGTTTCGGCCCAGGCCCAAGGTCATGAGATCGGTCAGCCACGCCACCAGCGTCGCCTCGTTCGTGACGTCACCGGACTCGACCGCCCATTCGAGGGTGTGCGAATAGGCATAGCAGCCGACCGGATAGGAGGGGGACATCCAGGCGAAGAGGGGCAGGAAGACCTGCTCCTCGCCGGAAGGCTGGGGGTGGGCGACCGCTTCAGTCATGACCGTGCCCATGATGATGTCCGCCGTGCTCGTGGTGATGATAGGCCCCGCGCACAGGCCGGAACGGACGCTCGACGATCTCCACCTTTGCCCCCAAGCCCTGGAGCATGTCGACCAGCACGTGATCGTAGGCGATGTAGATCGCGTCCCGCGTGATCTCGGCGGGCACATGGCGGTTGCCGATGTGCCAGGCCAAGGTCAGGAGGTCGAGAGGATCTGCGGTCCGGATCTCGACGAGTCTTTCCGCAGCCGCTTTGACCGCGACCAGCCAGCCGCTCTCCAGCCGGATCCCATCCCCGTCCTCCAGCACATCGGCCCTGTCGAGGTCGAGCAGGAAGCGGGTTCCGCCGTCGGCATGGAGCACGATGCGGCGCCGATGACGGTCGCCATGGTCGAGGGTAATGAC
>DASQTM010000289.1:0-2313 GCA_035641875.1 Microvirga sp.
GGCATCGACATGACCGTCGTCGATCTCGTTGCCAGTCATATCTCCATGGCGCGCTCCGTTCTTTCCTACGGCTGCGGAGGCAATTCCTCCATCATGTCGATGGAGCTTCACAACCGGCTGTTTCGCCTCGGCCTGCCGGTGATCGCGCATAGCGATGGACAGATGCAGCGGATGACCGCGTCGGTGGCGACGGCCGATACGGTGGTGGTCGCCTTCTCGATCTCCGGCTACTCTCCATCCGTGGTGGATTCGGTTGGGATCGCCCGCCGCTATGGGGCGAAGACCATCGCTGTCACGGCGCCGGATTCGGCCCTGGCCCGCGAAGCCGAGATCCTGCTGCCGTTCAGGGTTCCGGAGAGCAGCAACCTCTACAAGCCCAACTCCGCCCGCTATGCGATGATGGCCATCGTGGATCTGATTGCGATGAGCACGGCCGAAGCGAGAGGACCGACCGTTCTCGAAGGGCTGCGGCGCATCAAGCACAACCTTGCTGCGGTGAACGTCAACGATCCCCAGATGCCCATCGGCGACTAGAATGTGTCAGGCCCGCAATGACCAGGACTCATGAACGCAACATCCCTGCTGCTTGGGCCGATCCCCTCGCCGCGCCTCCGGTCCTTGACAGCGGCAGGGCCGCCTGATGGCCTTTCCTCTGCCCGATCCGACAGCTTTCCTGGAGACCTTGCCGTGCTATCCCACACCCAGAACCCCTTTCCTTCCTCCGATGGGGACCGTCACGCCATCTGGACCATGCTGGTGGAGCGCGACATCGACGCGTTCCTGGCCGCCGACTGGTCGATGGTCGAAGCCGATTTCAGGCGGGAGGGCTTTCTGGGACTTCACGCGCACAAATCCGAGCTTCCCGACAGCTGGCGTCTCGACTTTCCGGATCTCGACACCTACCGCGACGAATGGCTCCGGCAGGCGCAGGCCTCCCAGGCCGTCGAATACGCAGAGCCGGTGCGCGACGCCCTGTTTCGCGCCACCAACATGCGCGACATCGACCTGCGCGGCGATACGGCCGTCTGCCACAAGAAGTTCGACGGAACCGTCGCGCTGAAAGGCGGCGGCGTCGAGGTGATCAACTGGCAGACCCTGTATTTCTGCGCCCGTATCGACGGCCGCTGGAAGATCACCGGATTTGTCGGATACATGCCATTCCCCATGGGCAGGGCCCGCGGCTGAGACAGCCTGCGAACTCCCGCACTTCCAACGAGGGCATGATGACGCAAGACTGGCTTATCCGGAGCGCGCGGATCATCGACGGGACAGGCGCTCCCTGGTTCCGCGGCGACCTTCATGTGGCAGGCGGCCGAATTGCCGCCATCGGCCCCGGTCTCCAAGCCGGGGCGCAGACGTCGATCGTCGATGCAGGGGACCGCTACCTCGCTCCCGGCTTCATCGATGCCCATTGCCATGACGACCTGATCTGCCTCCGGGAGCCCGACAGGCCCGAGAAAGCCCTTCAGGGCGTGACCACCGTCGTAGTCGGCAATTGCAGCTTCTCCCTGTATCCGGCCCGCGGCGGCTCACGGGAGGACCTGCGGGGGCACTTTTCGGGGCTGCTCGGGCAGACGGCGCCGGATGAGATCTTCGACGACTTCTCGGATTACCGCGAACGCCTGCATCAAGGGGTCGCCGTCAACGTGGTCTCCCTCGTCGGGCACGCAGCCCTGCGCCTTGCGGTGATGGGCTACGAGCGCCGTCCGGCTGTGCAGGACGAGATCGCCGCGATGGCGGACCTGCTCGACCGTCAGCTCACCCAGGGCGCTGTCGGTCTCTCCCTGGGGCTCGTCTATCCGCCCAGCGCCTTTGCGGGGCTCGAAGAGCTGGTGGCGCTGGCGAAAGTCGTGAAGGCCCACGGGCGGCTCATGACAGCGCATGTGCGCAGTTACGAGCAGGATCTGGTGCCGGCCATCGACGAGTTCGTCGAGGTGCTCCGTCTCTCGGGAGCCGCCGGCCTCCTGTCCCATCTCCAATCGGCCGGACGCCCCAACTGGGGCCAGATCCCCCGCGCCCTGGAAGCCCTGGAGGCGGCGCGGCGCGAGGGCGTCGACATCAGCTTCGACATGTATCCCTACCCGGCCGGCAGCACCTATCTCCTGCAACTGCTTCCTCCGGCGGCCCTCGAGGGAGGGCTGGACAAGCTGAGGCAGAGGCTGCGCGATCCCCAAACCGGACCGGTCATCCGGGGCTGGGTCGAGAACGGCGGCCCCGCCTTCCACGGCCAGAGCAAGCTCTCCCTGATCGGCTGGGGCAATGTGCGGATTTCCGGCGTCAACAATCCCGGGCTGAAGGATCTCGAAGGGCTCA
>DASQTM010000290.1:0-3209 GCA_035641875.1 Microvirga sp.
TGGGAATGAAGGTCGCGGCCGCAATGACCGCGTCGTACTGTCCCCGGTCGGTCTGCGGCAGGATCTCGGCCTCCGTGCTTAGGTGAGGCTGGTAGAAGAAGTGGATCCTGCCCTTCTCCAGATCCGCTTGCTCGGGCATGGGGCCAGGGTGAAACACGCCGCCCCGATCCTCGATATGGCGGCGGACCTCGCTGCAGTCCGGCTCGCCCCCTGCATCGTGGCGCAGCCCCACGGGGTCGACGATGAGCACCTTGTAGACCCGGCCGGGATCGTCCTGCCGCCTGCGTGATTCGACGGGCTGCGCGGTCGGCATGTGCACGCCGGCAGCCGCCAGCTCCTCCTCCAGCACCACGGTCTTCGCCCGTAGATAGGCGTATTGCAGGTTGTCGAGCAGCGCCGTCACGTCCCCCGGATCGCGGATGCCGCCGATCCAGGCGCGGTAGTCGCCCGGCGTTCCCGGGAAAGCGTTGACGTAGCGAGCCGCATCAAGGCCCTTTTCATGCTCGCTGTTCGGGTGGGTGAGCCCCTCATAGCCGAGGAGCTGCTTCGATTTCGCGATGATGCGCGCATGCAGCGCAGGATAGGACTGGCCGGGATCGTTCACCTTCAGGAGCGTCACCGCCGCCCCGCGGCGATGAGGGTCGGCAACGGCGAGCTGGAGCAAGGGGTTCGCGGCAGTCCAGTCCTGCACGATCCGCCGATTGTGGGCGGAGCGCCGGTTCAGCTCCGCCACGGGGCCGATGCGCCGCTCCGAGCGCAGCAGGCCGAAGGTGGTCTCGGCGAAGGCCAGGGTGCTGTAGGTGTTGATCACGCCGCCCAGCATCTTGTTCTGCTCGGGATCATAGATCGGCCCGAGGGCGACCGAGCGCTTGCCCGAAAGCGGCAGCTTCGGGTCCGCCGGCACGACGATCTTGAGCTGCCGCGGGATCGCCCAGGACGGCTCCTGCTGATTGCGTTCGATGAGGTCGAGAGCATGGGGCGTGAAGGAGGCGACGAAATAGCCGGAGACGCCGCCGATGGCCTTCTGGAACGGCATGAACAGGCAGCACTTGCCCACCACCTGCCTGACGAGATCCTCTCCCCAAGGCATGGCCCCCAGCATCGACGTGGCGTCGAGGATCGCGTGGTGCTCCTGCGGGCTGCGGTCGATCCAGGCGACGAGATTGGCGATCTCGTCCTCCGTGTAAGTGGTGGCGCCGGTGGTCTCGTGGCCGACGCCCACGAAGAGCTTGATGTTGCGGCGGATCAGTTCGTCGGCGGAGGGGATCGTCCCCTCCCTGTCGGTGAAATGGATCCGCGACTCGTCGCCGTTGCGGGCATAGCGGTGGAGCTCGATGAGCTGAGCCCCCCAGGACTGGCGGAAGAAACCTCCGGCCTGGGCCGCATCCGATTCCGGCCTCGGCGTGTCCACGAAGACGTGCTGGTCCGCATCGTTGGCCGTGACCATGTGCATGGCGCATACGGTGAACCCGCTGTGCCCGCCGCCGAGCCCCACCGCCATCCTGTTGGCCTTGGGCAGCTCGAAGTAGCGATGGATCTCCCGCATCATGTCGAGCAGGATCTTGTCCGCCGGATAGCCGCGATGCATGCTCCGGCCGATCTCCGCCGCGGTGAAGGGGCCGAGATCATTTCCCCGGTCGTCGAGCTTGCGGTAGTTCTTCTCCAACCACGCCTCGAACTCGAACCGGAGCAGCCGTCCCTCGACCTCGTCCGCCGTGGCGTCGGTGATGGGACCAACGCCGAAAAAACGGTTCGAGGGTGGGCGCGGCGGACCGCCTGCACTCGCCTGCAAGGCAGCTTGGTGTTCCCGCTTCAGAAGATCGATATTGGACATGGACGGCGCATTTCCTCCGCCTGCGGCGGCATTTTTGTTTGAGTAAAGAGGGCTTGCGATCAGCCCCTGGCGACGTCGGCAATAGCCTGCTTGAAGCCCTGCGACGACATCAGGATCTGGCACCGGTTGAATCGGTTGAGGGAATAGGCCCAAAAATCGTCAGCCGGGTTCTGGTTCACGTGCTGGATCAAGCCCCATAGAGTCCAGAGGAAATCGCACATGGCCTTGTAGATAATGACGCGCCCGCGCTCGGCGGGGGACGGCGCGCCGCCGAAATAGACCGCCAGCATCTCCTCCTCCTGGTCGGGGGACATCTGACCCTCGACGCTCAGATCACCGAGATCCCACATGGGATCGTTCATGCCGGAATACTCCCAGTCGACGATCCACATCTTGGACCCGGTGTCGAGGAAGTTCTCGCATAGGGGATCGCAATGGCAGGCCACGAGGGGAAGCGGATGGGCGGCGAGCGCAGCGCGAACGCTCTCGGCTGCCTGCATGGCCTCCCGGTAACCGTCCGGAAGGGTGGCGTTCCGCGCGTCGAGGATCTTCATGTAATCGTCGACCATCGCGAAGAGCTCGAACCGGTTCTCGAAGACCGCGTCGCTTACATGCAGGTGGCGCAGCGCAGCGCCGGCCCTTCCCGGGGCCCCCTTACGGGTCTTGAACAGCTCGGCCGACATGGTGGTGGTGCCGGCGAGAAACTCCGTCACGCAGATTCCCGTCTCGTCCGAGAAATGCACCACGGGCGCGCCCACCCCCACCCGCGCCGCCTCGATGGCCGCGCGGGCCTCGTGTCGGCGGTTGATGTATTCCTCCGTGCCCTCGCCGGGAATGCGCAGGCAATAGGCTTTTCGGTCGGTGGCGATGCGGTAGACCCGGTTGGTGAGGCCGCCGAGGCGCTCCACCTCCCTCGCCTCCCCGCATTCGGGCAGGGCCTTCCAGGCGGCGAGGGCCTCGTCGATCATGGTGTCTGTCATGGATCAAACCTTCAAACGCGCCATCTGCGGATCGTACAGGCAGCGCGGGACCCGCTGGGCCGGATAGGATTTTCCGAACGCTTCGATCTCGAAATGGGTATGCTTCGCGGCATCGACGGGAAGGTAGCCAAAGGCGATGGTCTTCGCAACGGAATGCCCGTAGCCGGTGCTAGTGGTGCGTCCGATCACCCTGCCGTCGAGCAGGATGGTCTCGCCGCCGTGAAAGGGGGCGAAATCCTCCACCACGAAGGTGCAGAGAATCTGCCTCGCGCCCTCGGCCTTGATGCGCTGAAGCGCGTCCCGGCCGATGAACTCTCCCTTGCCGAGGGAGACGCAGAAGCCGAGCCCCGCCTCGTAGGGATTGAGGTCCGGGGTGATGTCGGTGGACCAGTAGA
>DASQTM010000291.1:0-5200 GCA_035641875.1 Microvirga sp.
TGAGCACGTCGGCCACGAAGGGGCCTGCCGCATTCACGACGACCCGAGCGCGGACATCTTCGGTTTCGCCCGTCTCCACGTTCTGGAGGCTCGCCACCCAGGTCTCGCCGTCGCGGCAGGCGGAGACCAGCTTGGTGCGCACCCGGATGTCCGCGCCGCGCTCGAAGGCGTCCAGCGCGTTGAGCGCCACCATGCGGCTGTCCTCGACCCAGCAATCGGAATACATGAAGGCCTTGTCGAAGCCGGGCTTTAGGGCCTGGCCCGCCGGGTGCCGGGTGAGCTTGATCGATTCCGTGCCCGGCAGCTTTTTGCGCGGGGCGATGTGATCGTAGAGGAACAGGCCGAGGCGCACGAACCAGGCCGGGCGGATGCCCTTCTCGTAGGGAAGGATGAAGCGCAGCGGCCAGATGATGTGGGGGGCGGATTCCAGCAGGCGCTCGCGCTCGAACAGGGCCTCGCGCACCAGCCGGAACTCGTAATATTCCAGGTAGCGCAAACCGCCGTGGATCAGCTTGGTCGAGGCGGAGGAGGTGTACCCGGCGAGATCGCCCTGCTCGCAGAGCACGACCGAGAGGCCGCGGCCCACCGCATCCCGCGCAATGCCTGCGCCGTTGATGCCGCCGCCGACGATCAGAAGATCAGTTACTGTGGTCACGAAACGTGTCTTTCCTTGAAGCCGGGCAGTCCCGAACCCATGCAAATGATTTCTTTAGCCGCCTAAAGCAAGGGTGCCTCGGCCGCTTTTCACGGTTCTTTCGCCAAGGCGAGGTTTAGCACGAAAGCGCCCAGGGAACACAGGGCCATGATCAGGCACAGGGCCATGACGGCGTCGTAATTGCCCCACCAGACCCAGAGCGCCCCGAAGAGGAAGGGGGTCGTCGCCATGGACAGCCGCACCGGCATGGCGATCATGCCCTGGATGGCGCCGTAGTCCCCGCGCCCGAACAGTTCAGGCGGAAGCAGCGCCCGGATGATGGTCATCATGCCGTTGAAGGCTCCGTAAATCCCGGCAAAGACCGCAATCCACCAGGAGCCCGGCGGGACGAGGGGCAGGAGAACGAAGGCGACGACGCTGAGCGCCATGGTGATCACGCCGACCCATCTCAGGCTGAGGAACCGCTCCCCGACCGCCATGGCGAACCGCGCCGCAACCTGGGCAGGACCGATGACCGAAAAGGCCGCAACCGCCGCTTCCAGGCTGAAGCCCCGCTCCACCAGGAGCGGGATGAGATGGATCGGTATCCCGGTCGAGATCATCCCCTGGAGCACGGACGTGACGACGAAGCACCAGAAGGCGGGCTGACGAAGCACGCGGCGAGGGTTGGAGGCGGCCGGTCGGCTCGCCTGAGGATCCGAGAAGAAGGCGCTCCTGACCGGCGCCCGAGGGATGCTCAAGGCGTGGGGGATGGCGCAGAGGAGAACGTTCAGCCCTGCCAGGACGAGGAGCGCGCCGCGCCACCCGTAATGGGCGATGAGAAGGTGGGTCAGGGGGATGAAGACGGTGCTGGCGAAGCCCCCGACCAGGGTCATGAAGGTGATGCCGCGGCGGGCCAGGAAGCCGAGCCTCTGGGCCAGGACCGCAAAGCCGGGCTCGTAGAACACGGCGCTCATGGACGCGCCGAGGCCGATCCAGAGGAGGAGGAAGACCGGATAGCTCGTCACCTGCGACCACAGGCTGAGCATGGCCGCGGCCAGGAGCGAGCCTCCGGTCATGATGGCCCGCCCATGGCCGAGATCGATGAGCCGCCCCACGGGCACGGCGCAGAAGGCGGAGGTGCCGAGCGCCAGGGAATAGGCCGCCGTGAGCTCCGACTTGCCCCAGCCGAGCTCCCGGCCCATGGGATCGACGAAAAGCGCGAAGGCATAGAAGATCGTTCCGAACGAAACGAGCTGGCCCAGCGACAGGGCGGACACGAAGGCCCAGGGCATGCGGTCGGGAGGGGACATGGGACAGGTTCGAAAGAAAGATTTCCTCTTTTATGTCAGGCTCCGAGGTTGACGGATAGGCCCCGACCCCTCATATGAGAGGAACAGCGACGGCGCTCGACATGAGCCGCTTGAGCGGGACTGCGTGACGGATATTCGCCTCGGGCGAAGGCCCGGTCCCCTTCTTCAATCGCTCAATCATACGACGGCCCCATCACGCGGGCGGTCGCCTCAAGAGCCCTGAAGCGCTTAGCTTTTCCCAAGCCGAACATGCCTCGCGGCTCACCGCATCCGTTCGAAAGACCGATACTTTGACACTCTTTACCGATTTCGGATTGGCTCAGCCGATCCTGAAGGCGCTGGCGTCCGAGGGCTATGAGAAGCCCACGCCGATCCAGGCCCAGACCATTCCCTATGCCCTGGAAGGCCGCGACGTGTGCGGCATCGCCCAGACCGGCACCGGCAAGACGGCGGCCTTCGCGCTGCCGATCCTTCACCGCCTGGACGCCAACCCGCGTCCGCGCAACCGCAAGGGCTGCCGCGTCCTGGTGCTCAGTCCGACCCGCGAGCTTGCCAGCCAGATCGCCGACAGCTTCCGGGTTTACGGCCGTAATCTCAGGCTCACCACCTCGGTGGTGTTCGGCGGCGTCACCATCAGCCGCCAGGAGAAGGAGCTGGCCAACGGCGTCGATGTTCTCGTCGCCACCCCCGGCCGTCTCCTCGACCTCATCGACCGCAAGTCCTTGACCCTGCGCGACGTGGAAATCCTCGTCCTCGACGAGGCCGACCAGATGCTCGATCTCGGCTTCATTCATGCCCTGAAGCGCATCGTCACCATGGTGCCGAAGAACCGGCAGAGTCTGTTCTTCTCGGCCACCATGCCGAACACGATCTCGAGCCTCGCCGACGCGTTCCTGCGCGATCCGGCGAAGGTCGCGGTCACGCCGGTGGCGACCACGGCCGAGCGGGTCGAGCAGAGCGTCATGTTCGTGCAGACCGGCCGCAAGCAGGCCCTGCTCGATACGCTTCTGCGCGATCCGTCCATCGACCGCGTCCTCGTCTTCACCCGCACCAAGCATGGGGCGGACAAGGTGGTGCGCGGCCTCGACAAGGCGGGCATCGTGTCCTCGGCGATCCATGGCAACAAGTCCCAGCCGCAGCGGGAGAAGGCGCTCGCCGCCTTCCGGGCCGGCACCTGCCGGGTTCTCGTGGCGACCGACATCGCCGCGCGCGGCATCGACGTTGAAGCCGTGTCCCACGTCATCAACTTCGACCTGCCGAACGTGCCGGAGTCTTACGTCCACCGCATCGGCCGCACGGCCCGCGCCGGGGCGACCGGTCTTGCGATCTCGTTCTGCAACGACGAGGAGAAGGCGTACCTGAAGGACATCGAGAAGCTCACGCGCCTCAAGGTGCCGGTGGCTCCTCTGCCGGAGGGCTTCTTCGCCGGTTCGGTTGCGGGCGAGGCTTCCGAGCCGCGCCGCGAGCAGCCGCAGCGGAGCCGTCCCGCTCCCCATGCCCGCGGGCATCAGGGGCACGGCCAGCCGCGCAACGCCAACCCGAACGCGGAGAACGGCCCGAACCGTCGCCGTCGTGGCGGAAAGCCTGCGGGCGGTCAGCCGCAGGGCGGGCACGCGGCAGGACACCAGCAGCGGCCCGCGCAGGGCCAGAGGCCCGCGCAGGATCAGCGACCCGCTCAGGGTCAGAGGCCTGCGCAAGCCAAGCCCGCGTCTCACCGTTCTGATGGACGCAGGGATGGGGCTCAGGTGGCTTGGCTCGAAAAGAGCCCCCGCCGCCGCTGAGCGCTGAAATCGCTCACCAAGCAATAAAGGCGCCTCCGGGCGCCTTTTCTTTTGCGCGCGGCGGATGAGCGAATTCACCATTCGGCGAAGAACGTAAAATCCTGACGCATGGGCTTCCAGGTTTGAATCTGCCGCGGCTCCCGCAGCAGGCTTGGGAGGCGGTCCCAATAGGCCTTGCGATAGTCGCGTCCCATCTGAACCTGAACCACATCGTCGAGATCGGCCCAGGTCTCATAGAGCATGAACCGCGTCGGGTCTTCCGGATCCTGATGGAGGACGGCGTTGATGAATGTCGCCTCGCGCCGCATGGCGTCGAGCACCGGCGTCAGCAGATCGAGAAACTCATCCTGGCATCCGGGCTTGAGGGCGAGCGTCACGATGAAGGCGACGTTCCCGTTGGCGATGGGTGCTGTCGGCTGAAGGTTGGGCTGAGGCTTCACGGGACATCTCCTTGGCTCGTTTCACGATGTCCAAGAATGAGCGCCCGGGCGCGCGAAAGGAATGACGTGGGAGGTAAAGCGACAAACCGGGATTCGACGGGGAACGCTCAGCCGCCGGTCGGCCGCTGAGCGCTCTGGGATCAGGGCCTAATGATACGGGTCCGCCGCGTCGCGCAATCCGTCCCCCATGAAGTTGAAGGCCAGCACCACGATCACCACCGGCACGATGGGGAAGAGCAGCCACGGGTGGAGCTGCACGGCGGCGAGGTTCTGGGCCTCGTTGAGCAGCACGCCCCAGCTCGTCACCGGCGGACGCAGTCCCAGGCCTAAGAAGGAGAGAGCCGTCTCGCCGAGGATCATGGACGGGATCGACAGGGTTGCGGAGGCGATCAGGTGGCTCATGAAATTGGGGATGAGGTGCCGCCCGATGATGCGCGATTTCGAGGCTCCCATCAGCTCCGCCGCCTTCACGAAATCCTCCTCGCGCAGGGAAAGCAGCTTCGAGCGGACGGCGCGGGCGAGGCCCGGCCAGTCGAGGAGGCCGAGGATGATGGTGATGCCGAAGAAGACGAGGATCGGGCTCCAGTTGGGCGGCAGCGCCGCCGACAGGGCGAGCCAGAGCGGCAGCTCCGGCAGGGAGCGCAGGATCTCGATCATCCGCTGGATCACGTGGTCGACCCAGCCGCCGATATAGCCCGCGATGCCACCGAAGAAGAGGCCGAGCGCGAACGACACGGCGATGCCGACGATGCCGATCGTCAGCGAGATCCGGGCCCCGTAGGCGATGCGCGAGAACAGGTCGCGGCCGAGCCGGTCGGTGCCGAGGAGAAAGGCGGTGCCGTCCTTCGGCGGGCAGAACAGGTGCAGGTCGGCGTGGATCACGCCCCAGAACTCATAGTCGTCGCCACGGCACAGGATACGAATGGGCTGCGGTCGCGAGGTGTCGACCGTATAGACCCGGCGGAAGTTCTCGATGTCGAAGCTGTAGTTGTAGGGATAGACGAAGGGGCGCATGAGTTGCCCCTCGTGCAT
>DASQTM010000292.1:0-3378 GCA_035641875.1 Microvirga sp.
GGGCAAGCAGAAGGTGGCGGTCGATGGCCACGACTACTTGCTGGAGCCCGCCCTGCGGGCCGACTTCGCGCTCGTGCATGCGTTCATCGCCGATTACCTCGGCAATCTCCAATACGCCCTCACGGCGCGCAACTTCAACCCGGTGATGGCCATGGCTGCAGAGACCGTGGTCGTCCAGGCGGAGAACATCGTGCCGGTGGGCGTCATCTCACCGGACCATGTCATGACGCCCGCGCCGGTCGTCGACTACCTCATCGCGAAAGGCTGAAGCCATGGATTCACAATCCCTCATTGCCAAACGCATCGCGCAGGAGCTCCGGGACGGGATGCTCGTCAACCTCGGCATCGGCATTCCCACCCTCGTGGCCAATTTCGTCCCCAAGGGGATGCATGTCTTCTTCCAGTCGGAGAACGGCCTGATCGGCACAGGGCCGGTGGCTGACCCCGGCATGGCGCTGCCGTGGCTGACTGATGCGGGCGGGAAACCCGTGACCGCCCTGCCGGGTGCGTCCACGTTCGACAGCGCGATGTCCTTCGGCCTGATCCGGGGCGGGCATCTCGACCTCACGGTGCTGGGCGGCCTGCAGGTCGACCAGCATGGACGCCTCGCCAATTGGATGGTGCCGGGCAAGATGGTGCCGGGCATGGGCGGCGCCATGGACCTCGTCGCCGGAGCCAAGCGCGTGATCGTGGCCATGCAGCACACGGCCAAGGGCCGCCCGAAGATCGTCCGGGAATGCTCCCTGCCGCTCACTTCGGACCGGCCGGTCGATCTTGTGGTCACCGAACTCGCGGTGATCGGCTTTACGGATGGCAAGGCCACACTTCTGGAAACGCAAGATGGCGTCACCGTCGAGGAGGTCGTCGCCGCGACGGAGGCCGAGCTCGCCATTTCTCCTGAACTGTCCATCTCAAATGTCGGTTCTGAGAATGCCGTCACGTCTTCCATGGGAGAGGTCATATGACCGCATCACTTAACCCGGCCGCACCTCACCATTTGCCGGCGTTCATCACCGCGCCCGGAGAGACCGATGTCCTGATGGTGGTCGTCGCGGTATTCCTGGTGCTCGCCGTCTTGGCGGTCGGCCTCCTGTTCCTGCGCCTGCACACCCTGCCCGAGCGTATGGCGCACAAATCCCACAAGCTGCAGTTCGAGATCGTCGCCGTTCTGGGCCTGCTGGCCCTGTTCACGCATCAGCACATCTTCTGGGTCGCCGGTCTGCTGCTCGCTCTGATCGATATTCCCGACTTTGGGACGCCGCTGCGCAGGATGGCGGGATCACTGGAAAAGATCGCCGGCATCCCGCCGGGCGAGGGCGCAGGGGAAACCCCGGACGGGGTCGCCGCCAAAGTCACGCCAGCCAACGCGGCGAGTGGAGACGCCGTCGAAGTTCCGAAAACCATCACCTTGCCACGGACGCCGAAGGAGCGGACCCATGCTTGAGCTTCTTCTTTGCTCGCTGCTGACGATCCTGCCGGACTATCTCTACCGCCGCTATGCCCAGGGCAAGCGGATCGGCAAGGAGATCACGCTGTTCTCGGTGTGGTTCGAGCTGCGCTGGGGGATCATCCTCTGCCTGATGCTCACCATCGGGCTGATCACGACCGTCTTCTACAACCATCCGGCGACCACGAACGCCACGGCGTACTTCCGCACCATTCCGATCCTGCCCGAGACCAACGGGCGTGTGGCCGAGGTCCATGTCGACGGCGTGAGCGGGGAGGTCAAGCAAGGCGCGCCGATCTTCCGGCTCGACAGCGCGAAGCAGGAGGCGGCTGCGGAGACCGCCCGCCGCAGGATCGCCGAGGTCGACGCGGAGCTGGTGGCAGCCAAGACCGATGTCGCGGCGGCCGAAGGCAAGATCGTCGAGGCCCGGAGCGCTTACCAGCAGGCGGTGGACGAGCTGGACACCAAACAGGAGATCTACCGGCGCAACCCTGGTGCGGTCGCCACGAGGGACATCGAGAAGCTCAAGGTTGCCGTCGAGGGACGCCAAGGAGGCATCGACGCCGCCGTTGCCGCCAAGGAGCAGGCCGAGACGCGGATCTCCACGCTTCTCCCCGCTCAGAAGGCAAGCGCCGAGGCCGAGCTGGCGCAGGCCGAGGTGGACCTGTCGAAGACCGTGATCCGGGCTGGCGTGGACGGGCGGGTCGAGCAGTTCACGCTGCGGGTGGGCGACATCGTCAACCCGCTGATGCGCCCAGCCGGGGTGCTGATCCCGGAGGGTGCCGGGCGGGGCCGCCTGCAGGCCGGCTTCGGCCAGATCGAGGCCCAGGTGATGAAGGTCGGCATGGTCGCCGAGGCCACCTGCGCCTCGAAGCCCTGGACGGTCATCCCGATGGTGGTGACCGGGATGCAGGACTTCATCGCCGCCGGTCAGATCCGTAGTGGCGAGCAACTGATCGACCCGCAGCAGGTGGCGCGGCCGGGCACCATCCTGGCCTTTCTTGAGCCCCTCTACGAGGGCGGGTTCGACGGCGTCACCCCTGGCAGCAGCTGCATCGTCAATGCCTATAGCAGCCATCACGAGGAAATCGTCTCCCCCGAGACCAGCACGATGCGAGGGCTCGTTCTCCACGCGGTGGATGCCGTCGGGCTCGTGCATGCCATGATCCTGCGCATCCAGGCGCTGCTGTACCCGATCCAGACCCTGGTGCTCGGCGGGCACTGAAATCAACGTGGGAGAAAAGACGTGGCCAATATGCTTTTTGAGCTGATCTCGCCGGAGCGGGGCCTGTTCTCCGGCGAGGTGCGGGCGATGATGCTGCCGGCGACCGAGGGCGACATGACCATTATGCCGGGCCATGAAGCGACGATGGTGATGCTCATCCAGGCGTCATCGCCGTCACCGACACCCAGGGACATGGGCATCGCGCCGTCGTCCGCGGCGGGTTCGTCGGGATCACCGGCACCAGCGTCTCGGTGCTGGCCGAGCGGGCTCTGCCGCCGGAGGAGCTCACGAAAGACCGTCTCGATGAGGAGATCGTGCGCCTGCAGGCCATGCGGGACGCCACACGGGACGACTGGGCCCGCCGGGAGGCGGATTTCGCCATTAGCCGCCTGGAGTAAGTGAAGACGACCCTTTCATTCTGACGAACAGTATCTTCAAGGAGGACAATCTATGACTACCATGTCAAAGACGTCGACGCTGTCTGACACGGTGCGTAGCGCACAGGAATTCGCCCTGTCGAGCGGCCCCAATCAGGCGCTGGCCAAGGCCGCGGAAGCGTGGTTTGCCGCGGCCACCGAATGCCAGCGCGAGATGATGAGCTTTGTGTCCATGCGGCTTCAAAAGGACGCCGAAACCACCCGAGAAATGATGGCCTGCAAGAATCCCGCGGACGTGGCGGCCATCCAGTCCCGCTGGGTCGAGGAAA
>DASQTM010000293.1:0-13375 GCA_035641875.1 Microvirga sp.
TGTAGATGCCGCGGTTATAGAGAAGCTCGCCGACCTTATCCTTGGGCGCCTTGGAAAAGCCCTTGTCGACCACGTGCTTCTGGATGTCCTGGATGGCGGGGAAGTTGGTGCCCACCGCATGCCAGTTCAGCATCTTGAAGCCCTTGGCGCCTGCGCCGCCGGCGCGGGCGTCGTCCTCGCCCGGCCACCAGACCGAGTAGAACTTGTCCATGGGATAGCCCGAGCGGACCGCCTCCTTGATAGCGGCGCCGTTCATGGAGCCCCAGCCCCACATGATCATGTAGTCGGGCCGGTCGCGGCGGGCGCTGAGCCATTGCGACGACTGGTTTTGCATGTCCTGCGCGGCGACCGGGTAGAGCGCCACCTCGAAGCCGAGCTCCTTCGACAACTCTTGGAGCAGCGGAACCGGCTCCTTGCCGAAGCTCGCATCGAGATGCAGGAAGCCGATCTTCTTGCCCTTCAGCTTGTCGATGCCGCCTTCCTTCTCGCCGATGTATTTGACGATCATGGACAGACCGTCCCAGTAAGTAGCCGGCGGGTTGAACACCCAGGGGAAGATGTCGCCGCGCGCCGAGGCTGAGAGGCCATAGGCCATGGACAGGATCGGGATCTTGTCCACGGATGCGCGCGGAATGAGCGGCAGGGTGATGCCGGTCGACCATGGATTGACCACGACCGGGTTCTTGCCCTTTACCGATTCATAGCATTCGACGCCCTTCTTGGTGTCGTAGCCGGTCTCGCATTCCTCGAGAACGAGCTTCACGCCGCCGATGCCGCCATCGCGCTCGTTGAGCATGCGAAGGTAATCGTGCATGCCATCCGCGATGTGGGTGCCGGACCCGGCAAAGGGGCCGGTGCGGTAGGTGAAGAGAGGCACATAGACCGAATCCTGCGCGAAGGCAGGCAGTGCTGCGCCGCCGACCAGGGTCGCGACGGCCAGGCTTAGGCTCAATTTGCGAAACGACATGTTTTCGTTTCCTCCCGTTGTTGTCCGGCCCAAGCCGGAATTTGAAGTCTACGTCTCCTTGGTTGGTCCGCCGCTCAATAGGGGAACGGCCAGACCAGGAGCTTCTGTTTGCCGATCTGCCAAAGCCGCGCGAGTCCGTGCGGTTCGACGATCAGGAAGAAGATGATGAGCGCGCCCACGATCATGAAGCGCAGGTGCTCGATCACATCGGCGCCGATCGAGATGCCGAAGGGCGACAGCATCGCGGGCAACACGATACCCAGCACGATGGGCATGATGAAGATGAGCGCCGCACCGAAGAACGAGCCGATGAGGCTTCCCAATCCGCCGATGATCACCATGAACAGGATGAAGAAGGACTGGTTGATGTTGAACACGTCGTATTCCGCGCCGCCATACCACAGGAACACGAGCAGGGCCCCCGCGACGCCGCAATAATAGGACGAGACCGCAAAGGCGAGGAGCTTGGTGTGCAGCAGGCGGATGCCCATCAGCTCGGCGGCCAGGTCCATGTCGCGCACGGCGATCCACATGCGGCCTATGCGGCCGTGGACGAGGTTGGAGGCAAGCCAGGTCAGGGCGATCACGATGGTGAGCACCACGAGGTAGCGCGTCTGCGGCGTGGCGTTCGGCCCCATGATCGGGATGCCGAACAGGGTGCGCAAGGGGGCATCGAGAGCGCCAGAGACGTTGTAGTTCACGAGCCACGGGATGCGGATGAAGCACCATTGCAGGAAGAACTGCGCCGCGAGCGTGGCGACCGCCAGATAGAATCCCTTGATGCGTAACGAGGGCAGCCCGAACAGGGCTCCTATGGCGGCGGAGAAGAAGCCCGAGGCAAGGATCCAGACAATCACGTTCACGTCCGGAAAGGCAGTCATCAGCTTGTAGCAGGCATAGGCTCCCACGCCCATGAACGCGCCTGTGCCGAGGGACAAGAGGCCCGTATAGCCGGTAAGGATGTTGAGGCCGATGGAAGCCAGCGAGAACACCAGGAACGGGATCATCACCGCCTGGAGCAGGAAGCTATTGCCTAGGAAGGCAAGGGAATAGGCGGCCAGGATGATGAGGCCAAGGCCGACCCTGTCCTGGCGCAGGGGAAAGATCGCGCTGTCGGCGACGTAGTTGGTCTTGAATTGGCCGGCCTCGCGGTAGAGCACTGAGGATTGTCTCCTGTTAAATACGTTCGATGATCTTCTCGCCGAACAGGCCTTGCGGCCTGTAGAGCAGGAAGAGCAGGGCGATCACATAGGCGAGCCAGGTCTCCACGCCGCCGCCCACCAGCGGTCCCCAGTAGAACTCGCCGAGCTTCTCGCCGACGCCGATGATGAGCCCGCCGATGATCGCGCCGGGAATGGACGTGAAGCCGCCGAGGATGAGGACCGGCAGGGCCTTGAGCGCGATGATCTGGAGCGAGAAGGACACGCCCGAGCGCGCGCCCCACATGATGCCGGCCACCAAAGCCACGATGCCGGCGGCGAACCACACGATCACCCAGATCTGGTTGAGCGAGATGCCGACGGAGAGCGCAGCCTTGTGGCTGTCGGCCACCGCGCGAAGCGCCCGCCCAATCCGCGTCTTGGAGAAGAACACGGCGAGCAGGCCGATCATGATCGACGCGATCACGGCGGCGGCGATGTCGAGATGCTGGAGCCGGATGGAGCCGCCAAGGGCATCGAGCTCCGTCGTTCCTTGCGGCAGGAGGAGGGGACCCGTGATCATCTCCTTCGGGTTGCCGCCGAAGATGAGCTCCCCGAAGCCGATGAGGAAGTAGGTCAGCCCGAATGTCGCCATGAACAGGATGATGTCGGGCTGGTTGACAAGCGGCCGCAGCACCACCCGTTCCACCACGATCGCCAGGACCAGCATGGCAAGGCCTGCCAGGATCAGCGCCAGGAAGGCCGGCACGCCCTTCTCGTAGAGCCCCACCAGGGTCAGTGCCGCAAATACGACCATGATGCCCTGCGCGAAGTTGAACACGCCGGAGGCCTTGAAGATCAGGACGAAGCCGAGCGCGATGAGCGCATAGAGCACCCCGGAGACGAGCCCCTCCCACAGGGTCTGGACCAGGAGATCCGGCGCCTCTCCCATGAAGACGAAAGGTTCGATGAGGATCTTATAGAGAATGTCCATCGCGGCCCCTAATGCGCCACGCCGAGATAGGCGTCGATGACCCGCTGGTCGCGCTTCACCTCGTCGGGCGTGCCGTCGGCGATCTTGCGGCCGTATTCCAGCACCACCACCCGGTCGGAGAGATCCATCACCACACCCATGTCGTGCTCGATCAGGGCGATGGTGGTGCCGTATTGCTGGTTCACCTCCATGATGAAGCGGGACATGTCCTCCTTCTCTTCCAGGTTCATGCCCGCCATGGGCTCGTCGAGCAGCAGGAGCTCCGGCTCCATGGCGAGGGCCCGGCCGAGTTCGACCCGCTTCTGCAGGCCGTAGGGGAGCCGTCCGACGGGAGTCTTCCGGATGTGCTGGATTTCGAGGAAATCGATGATCTCCTCCACGAAGCGGCGATGCTCCACCTCTTCCTTCATGGCCGGCCCATGGCGGAAGAGCTGCCAGAAGAAGCTCGACTTCATCTTGATCGAGCGTCCGGCCATGATGTTGTCGAGCGTCGACATGCTCTTGAACAGGGCCACGTTCTGGAACGTGCGGGCGATGCCGCCCCGCGCCGCCTCGTAGGGGCGCATCTTGGGTCGCTTCACGCCCTTGAAGGTGATGCGGCCTTCCGTAGGGTAATAGAAGCCGTTGATGCAATTGAGCATCGAGGTCTTGCCGGCGCCGTTGGGCCCGATGATGGCGCGGACCTCGCTCTTCCTGATGTCGAAGGACACGTCCGTCAGCGCCTTCACGCCGCCAAAGCCTAGGGACACGTTCTCGACGGCGAGCAGCACGTCGCCTTTGCTCATGACCGGATGATCGGGCGCTCTCATTCCGCAGCCTCCGGGATGAGGCTCGCCTGCTCGACGGGATAGAGCTTCATGTCCTTGATCTTGACCCGCGCGGAGATCACGCCTTTGCGCCCGTCCTCGAAGGTGACTTCCGTGGAGATGTCAGCCTCGATGGAGCCGTCGTAGAGGGCCTGGATGAGGGGGGCATACCGGTCGGCGATGAAGCCGCGGCGCACCTTCTGGGTGCGCGTCAGCTCGCCGTCGTCCGGGTCGAGCTCTTTGTGCAGGATGAGGAAGCGCTTGATCTGCGCACCCCCCATGAGCGGCTCGGAGGCAAGCGAGCGGTTCACTTCGTCCACATGCCGCTCGATCATCTCGTAGACCCGCGGGTGGCCGGCAAGCTCCTGATAGGAGGCGTAGGTCACTCCGTTGCGCTCGGCCCAGTTACTTACGGCCACGAGGTCGATGTTGACGAAGCAGGCCACGTAATCCCGCCCATCGCCGAAGCACACCGCCTCCTTGATGTTGGGATAGAACTTCAGCTTGTTCTCGACATATTTCGGCGGGAAGAGCGCGCCCTCCCGCATCTTGCCCACGTCCTTGGCCCTGTCGATGATCTTGAGGTGGCCGTTCTGGTCGAAGAAGCCTGCGTCGCCGGAATGCACGAAGCCGTCGGCGGTCTTGGTCTCCGCCGTCTTCTCGTCGTCCTTGTAATAGCCCACGAACACGCCCGGCGAGCGATAGAGAACCTCGCCGTTCTCCGCGATGCGGATCTCGACGCGCGGGGCAGGGCGGCCGACCGTGTCGGCGCGGATCTCCCCGTTGGGTTGCATGGTGATGTAGACGGAGGCTTCCGTTTGGCCGTAGAGCTGCTTCAGGTTGACCCCGATGGAGCGGTAGAACCGGAAGATCTCCGGCCCGATGGCCTCGCCCGCCGTGTAGCCCACCTTGACCTTGGTCATGCCGAAGCGGTTCCTCAAGGGCGCGTAGACCAGCACGTTGCCCAGGTGCCAGAGCAGGCGATCCCAGGCTCCCACGCCGGGCTCCCGGTTCAGCATCCTCTCGCCGACCTTGTTGGCGTGGTCGATGAAGAACCTGAACAGGCGCCGCTTGAGCGCGCTCGCATCCTCGATGCGAACCATGGTGAGGGTGAGGATGCTCTCGAAGATGCGCGGCGGCGCGAAAATATAGGTCGCGCCAATCTCCCGCCGGTCGTCGGCCACGGTCTCGGGGCTCTCGGGGCAGTTGACGCACAACCCTGCCAGGAACGCCTGCGCATAGGAGAAGATGTGGTCTCCCACCCAGGCGATGGGCAGATAGGCCATGATCTCGTCGCTCTCGTCGAGCTTGTCGAAATCGCAGCCGATCTCGGCCGCCGCGATCACCGCCTCGGAGGTCAGCATCACGCCCTTGGGGCGCCCGGTGGTGCCGGACGTGTAGAGGATGATCGCCAGATCCGCGCCCCGTCCGGCCTGGAGTTCGCGCTCGATGCGCTCGGCTTCCGCCGCTTCGGAGAGCCGCGCCCGGCCCTCCTCGACGATGGAGGCGATGGAATGGAGGCGGGTATGGTCGTAGTCGCGCAGGCCCCGCTCCTCGTCGTAGAGCACATGGGCAAGCTGCGGCAGCTGCTCGGATACGGAGAGAAGCTTGTCGACCTGCTCCTGGTCCTGCACCGCCGCGTGGGTCACCTCCGCGTGGCTAAGCACATAGGCCATCTCCTCGGCCACGGAGTCCGCATAGACAGGGATGGGGATTGCGCCGATCCATTGGGCGGCGGCCATGGTCCAGTACAGGTAGGGCCGGTTGTAACCCACGATGGCGATCTTGCCGCCGCGCTCCAGGCCGAGCGATTGCAGGCCGGACGCATAGGCCCGGACGATCTCGTGAACCTCGCCCCAGGTCCAGGACTGCCAGATCCCAAGATCCTTGTGCCGGAAAGCCGTCCGGTTCGGGCGCACGCGTGCATTCCGCGCCAGCAGCTTGGGGAATGTATCCTCGCGCGAATCCGCCGTCGTCACCCGACGTCACCTCCCTGGTTCCGCACCTATCGTGCGGAATGGCTTCGTTCCCTCCGGCGCGTGGGTTTTTCACGTCGCCTGCCGGTCTTGAGCCGGCCTGCTCAGTTCGAGCTTCATCAAAAGGCATTCTGGAACGGCCACAGGCTCAGGACAAGGGCCGACAGAGGATAGGCACCCGATACCATGGGCTAATAGGCGAACCGTTCAAGGGCGATTAATGGACTTATCCGCCTTGAAAGCTTGGGCTTTCTCGGGAAGAAACCCCCGATGGGCCTTGCCATCGGGGGTTCCCTGCAGCGGCATGGGAGCCGCTGCGGCTTTACGGGTTGTTGCCGCCCTTGCCGGGCTGGGCGGGAGCCTTGCCGACCCGCGCCGGATCCGTCCCCTGCGGTGCGTCTCCGGCAGGCTTGGCTTCATCGGGATTGGTGAGCTTCTGGTTCACCGCGTCGCGAGCGGGCTCCTCGTGCGGCGGAGGGCCTGCCACGGCGCTGCCTCCCATGTACGAAGGCGGATCGCTGGCCGGAAAGGAGTCTTCCGAGCCGGTATCGACCAGATCATCCTCTTCCTTCTTCACGCCCATTGTCACCTCCATTGCAACACTCTGTTCTCAAGGGGAATGCGGCCGGAGCCCGCATGTTCAGTCCCAGTCCCAAAAAACCCTGAGGAAGGCGCAAGAGCCGCTTCCGTGCAGCCCTTCTGGAACCCTACATCGGACCCGAGGTTCTCCAAAGCAACGCGCACATGCGCTCAGCCCATACCGGGGAGGCAAAGCTTGGCCGACAACAGAGACATCCCTCGCACCCACACCATCAAGCCCATGGATCCGCCGCCGGATTCCAGCAATCCCACCACGGCGATGCTGAAAGGCGACATCGACAGCGGCCGGACCGGGGACAAGAACCCGGTCTTCGACCCGGGTCTGTCCCCCCTGGGCACCGACGACGAGGCGGCAGGCCGTCCGCCGAGCGCTTTCCGCGTGGCGCTCGCCCGTCAATATGAGAACGCCGGGCGTTGGATGAAGAGCAGCCGACAAACCGGCGCCGCCCATAACAAGCACGACGGCATCCCAGTCGTGTTCATCGGCTTCATCGTTGCGGTGGGAGTGATCCTGGCGACGGGCATCTCTATCATCCGGTAGAGATGCCTTTCTCCCGCTGGGTGATCTGGACTGTGGTCGCGCCGGGCGGCTTGTCCTCTGAGCGCAGGTTCCCCTTGGGCCGCTGCCCCGTCACATCCTCTGTAATCAGCCGCGCGCCCCGCTGAAAGGTGAGATAGGCCCATAGCCAGCGCATGGTGACGAGGAAGCGGTTCTGAAAGCCGACCAGGAGGTAGACGTGGGCGATGCCCCACACGAGCCAGGCGATAAAGCCCTTCAGCTTGAAGCGGCCCCAATGCACGATGGCCGAGTTCCGTCCTATCACGGCCAGGTTCCCGCGGCTGTGGAAACGGAAGGGCGAAGGAGCTTCGTTGCGGAGGATGCGGGCCGGCAGCGCCTTGCCGAGATACCTCCCCTGCTGGTGGGCGACTTGAGCCAGACCCGGCAGGGGCTTCCCATGCTCATCCATGGCCGAAGCGAGATCGCCGAGCACATAGACATCGTCCAATCCCGGAACGGACAGGTCCGGCGCCACCGGAACACGCCCCGCTCGGTCCGTGCCGACATGCAGCCATTGCCCAACGGGCGAGGCGGCCACCCCTGCCGCCCAGACGATGGTTGCGGTGGGAATGAACTCGCCGCCCAGCGTGACGCCTCGCTGGTCCACATCCTCCACAGGCCGTCCCGTGAGGATGGTCACGCCCAGTTTTCGGAGCGCATTCTCGGCATAGGCGGAAAGATCCTCAGGGAACGGCCCCAGTATCCGGGGAGCGGCCTCGATCAGGAGAATGCGCGCCTTGCTCGGGTCGATCTGATGGAAGTCGCGCACGAGGGCTTGCCGGGCGAGCCCTGCAATCGCTCCGGCCATCTCGACCCCGGTCGGTCCGCCTCCGATGATCGCGAAGGTCAGCAGGCGCTCGCGCTCAGCGGGGTCGTGCTCCATCTCGGCTTTCTCAAAAGCCAGCAGGATCTGCCCACGAATGCGGCGCGCGTCATCCAGGGTTTTCAGGCCGGGCGCGAATTGCGCCCATTCGGGATGCCCGAAATACCCTTGGGTCGCCCCTGTGGCGAGCACCAGAGTGTCATAGCTCAGAGTCCTTCCGTCGATGCCGATCTCCTTTCTCTTCGGATCGAGGCGATCGACCTCGCCTAAGAGGACGGTGATGTTCTTGTGCCGCCCAAGGATGCGCCGAACCGGCTGCGCAATCTCGCTCGGCGCCAGATCGGCCGTCGCGACCTGATACAGAAGGGGCTGGAAGAGATGGAAGTTGCGGCGGTCGACGACGGTCACGCGCAAAGGCGTGCCGCCCAAGGCCTGCGCAAGGGACAGGCCAGCAAATCCTGCGCCGACGATGACGACATGGTGAGTCATGCTGGGGCTCGCGTCCGCTCCCCCTGTACAACCCTACGGGAGGTCAGGAGGTCCCGACCCATTCTGAGCTCCCTTTGCCGCGAGGGGTAGGTTCGCAGCCGCGGCGCACTAGAAACTCAGCAGCACTGTTGAAACTTCCTACGGCAAGGACTTCCCTGCGATGACGACATCCATGCGATGGATCGTAAGCCTGGCGCTTGCTATCCTGTCAGTGCTTGCGATCATGGCCGAGTTTCCGCGCATCGCTCCCAGCCAGGACCTATGGGATTTCGGCTCGTTCGTGGCCTCGGGGCGCGCCGCCGCCCAGGGGCTGAACCCTTACGGGATCTATCCGCTGACCCTTTGCGTCGAGCTGCCGGGCTTCGAATCCTGGAATCCGAACCTGAACCCGCCGATCTCGGCGCTGCTCTTCGGGCTCTTCGATGTGGCGGAGCCGCAGGAGGTTTTCCGGGTCTGGCGCTGGATATCGGTAGCGTTCTATGCGGCGACGGTCCTGCTGCTGGTGCTCCGCTTCCGCGGCCCGGAGGCTCCCCTCATGGCCCTGTGGGCCTTTGCCCTCGCGGGTTTCTGGGACACGCTCTTCCTCGGCCAGATCTACCTGCCGCTGGTTTTCGCGGCGGTGGCCGCCTGGCTGCTGCTGGAGCGCGGCGCTTGGCTCTGGGCCGGCATCCTCATTGGGATCGTCGTGGCGATGAAGCCCAACTTTCTCGTCTGGCCGGCCCTGCTGTTCCTGGGGGGGCACCGCCGTCCGGCGCTTGCCGGCGTGGCCACGGCAGGTGTGATCAGCGCCATCCCGCTTGCTCTATACGGGCCCGAAGTCTACCGGCAATGGTTCGAACTGATCGCCTCCGACCGCGAGCGGGCCTTGTTCCTCACCAACGCGTCCTTCGCCGGCCTTGCGGCCCGGGCGGGCGTGCCGTTCCTCGGCACGATCCTTAGCCTGGCGCTTCTCGGAGGGCTCGCGGCCTGGGCATTCTGGCGCCGTCCGGACGTGATCGCCGCAAGCTCTCTCGCGCTCGTCGCGGCGCTCCTGGCCTCGCCCCTCGGCTGGATCCAGTACACCCTCTTTCTCCTGCCGGTCTTGCTCACCCATTGGCATCGGCTCGCCATGCGCGTGGTCGCGGCCCTCCTCATCATTCCCGTGCCCTTCATCATCGGCCAGTTGGATAAGCCGGCCTTGACGCAGATCACAACCGGTTCGGTCTATGGCTGGGCTGTGGTGCTTTGCCTGGCCGTTCTTCTCGCAGTGGAATGGCGCCGGATCAGGCTTGAGGGCTCCTCCACGGGGGTGGGCATGCCGGCGCCCAAGCAGGGCTATTCCGGCGGCCTCTGACGGAACAGATCACCCGCCGCTCGGCGCGGCGTCGCCCCGTTCCTCGTCCGGGTCGAAACCGGGCGACCGGCTCACAGTCTCCGACGGCGGCCCACGCAGGACGTAGATCTTCCAGTCGGCCGTTTCCTGGGCGAGCTCGAAATGCTCGGCGAGATAATCGGCATAGAGACGGCGAAGGCCTTCCGCCGTCGAGACCTCCACCGGCCATTTCGGATCCATGACGATCTGAACGTCGCGCAGGACGGTTCTCGCCGGCAGGTAGTTCTCCTCGTTGACCGTACGACCCCAATGATACCAGGTGCTGTCCCCGTAGGGCGGCTTGAGGCCGAGACCGGCCGAGAAGGGTCCGACGAAATCGAGCACGAGCACTTTGCCGGAAGGGCCTTCCAGACTGGCGAGGGCCCTGGCGCCGTCGTCCAGGCTCGCGAAATAGCGGCTGAAGAGCGGGTAGTCGCCCTCCGACCATAGCTGCGCCAGCCTGATCCGGTCGAAGTTCGGCATGGGGGCTGCAAGCCCCTGCTTCGTGCTGGCGAGAGCCGCATGAAGCCCCAGGGCGGCGGCGTGCTGGAGGGAGGCGGGCAGGATGAAAGCGAGCAGAAGAAGCTGTGCGCCGGCTGTCAAGGTTCGGCGCTGCCGGTCCGCCGCAGGTCCATCGGCGCGGGCCAGAATCTCCACGGCGACAGCCACCCCTGCCGCGAGGCTGATGATGCCCCAGGTCTGGAAGTTCTGCGTGATCAGCATGAAGCCCGAGCCTGCGCAGAAGCCGAAGAACAGGAAGTCCCGCACGCTTCTGGTGCGCCAGAGCGCCAGCCCCATGACAACCGCGAAGATGACGTAATCCGACAGGTTCCTGGAGAAGGCCGTGAACAACTCGTCGATGGTGTCCAGGCTGCCGCTGACGCGCCCCGCGATCGCCAGATCGGCGATGTGGGCCGCCGTTCCGCCCCAGAGCGCCTCGATGAGCAATCCGGCCACGAAGATCAGGACGAGGGCCGCCGCCGCCCATCCGCGCTGGCGCGGGTCGAGCAGCATGAACACGAGAAAACCGAGCCCGACGACGCCGTAGCTGATCTTGATATACAACATCAGGACGATGAGGAAGGCGGCGCTCGCGGCATCGAGGAGCGCCTGATACCGGCTAGGCTGGCTCGGCCGAAGGTACAGGACCAGCAGGAGGGCCAGGGCCGACCAGCCGATCCGGTTGTAGAACATGGCGAAGGAAAGGGCGCTGATGCTCTCGCCGAGATTGATCGGCACCGCCGCGACCAGGATGACGAAGGTCGCCAGCGGCAGAGCGATCGCGGGTCTCAGGCGCGAACTGAGGATATGGGCGGCGGCCGGCGCAAGGGCGAGCAGGATGAGCGCCATGCCCACCGGCATCGCTCCGCCGAGATTGCCGGAGAGCCAGTACCCGAGCGCCGGCGCATAATAGACCAGCGGCCCCAGCGCCGTGTGAAAGTCGCGATTGGGCACCTGCCCCTCCGCCACGCGGTGAACGCCGTCAAGGAAGATGAAAAGATCGTTCAGGTACTTGGTCGTGACGGTCTGGCCCGGCAGCGCAAGCAACAGGGCGCAGAGCGTCGCTATGGCGACCACGAGCATCGCGACAGATGCTGGGCGCTTCGTCAAAACCGTCATGGCTGAACCCCATCCCCAGCCCCAACTAGGGACCGGCGCGAGGGTTCCCGCACAAGGTGGCTATCAGCCGAAAGAGTCCGCTCCCGGCGCTGCCGGACCATCCAGAAATCGCTTTCGCGCAGGGGCTCGAACGCAGTGCGGACATACTCGCCGTAAAGGTCCCGAAGGGGTGCGCTGTTGATCCCCCATTTGGGATCCATCAGCACCTGAACGCCGGCGAACAACTGATCGGGTGGGAGAAAATGAGCCGCATCGACATTGCGCCCCCAATGCAGCCAGGCATTGTCGCCCCGGGGCGGCTTCAGGCCGAGACCGGCGGAGAAGGGGTTGGCGAAGTCGAGCACCGACACGTTCTGCGGCTTTTCCGGCAAGGTAGCCAAGAGACGCGCCCCGTCGCGCACGCTCGTGAGATAGGCGGTTGAGAAGGCATGGTCCCCAGGCGACCAGAGCAGGGCGAGCCTGATCCGCTCGAACCCCGGCAGTCCGAACGGCTCTCCGGCCTTGGCCGCCGCAAGGCCGGCGTGCAGGCCCAGCGCCATGAAGCAGTGAAGGCCTGTCGGCAGCAGTAGCCCAAGCAGGAGAAGCGGCGCTCCTGCGGCCAAGGGCAGAGGATTGCTCTTGGACGCCTGCTGCTGGCTGCCGGAGCGCAAAAGAAGCTCCGCCGCCACCGCGGCTCCTGCGTGGATGGTGATGACGCCCCAGGGCTGGGAGTTCTGGTTCTGGATGAGAAGGCCCGGGCCTGCGCAGAGCCCGAAGAACAGGAAGTCCCGCAGGCTGCGGGTCCGCCAGAGCACCAGGGCTACGAAGATGCCGAGCATCACGTAATCGGCCAGGTGCCGGAGAAAGCCGATGGCCAAGTCAACGAAGCCGCGGGAGCCGCTCACCCGGCTCGTAAGCATGAGGTCGGCGACATGCGCAAGCGAGGATTGCCAGAATATCTCAATGACAAGCCCGGACAGGAGCGTGAGGCCGATGGCTCCGGCGGCCCAGCGGCGCTGGCCTCGGTCGAACAGCATGAAGGCGAGGAACGCAAGCGCGACGGCCCCATAGGTGACCTTGGTGTAGACCATCACCACGGTCAGGAAGGCGGCGCAGAGAGTATCCAGCGCAGCCTGAGCTTTATGAGGATTCTCGGGCCGCAGGTACATGACCAGCAGGGCGCTCAAGGCGACCCAGCCGATGCGGTTGTAGAACATGGCGAAGGAGAGCGATGCGATGCTTTCGCCCAGATTCATCGGCACGGCCAGGATGAGCAGGAGGAAGATCCCAAAGGCGAGCGCGATCATCGGGCGCAGGCGCGAGCCGAGGATGTGAACGATGGGCGGCGCGAGCACGAGAAGCAGGAGGGCCATGCCGGCTGGCATCGCCCCTCCCAGGGTGCCGGAGAGCCAGTAGCCTACGGCCGGCAGGTAGAAGGTGAAGGGCCCCAGCGCCGTGTGGAAGTCCCGGTTGGGAATCTGGCCGGACGCGATCCGATGCGCGCCGTCGAGGAAGATGAAGAGGTCGTTGACGTAAGCCGTGGTGACGGTTTCCCCCGGCACAGCCAGGAGCAGGGCGAAAACCGCAGCGACCGCCAGAAGAACTCCCGTGACCGGCCATGCGCCTCGCTCCGTCATGACGGGTTGGCCCCCTTCAACGTGGCCTGCGGATCGGCGGCTTGGGTGCGGCGGTGGATCTTCCAGTGCTCCGTCTCGCGCACGAGATCGAAGTTTGCCGTGATGTAGGGGCCGTAGAGCGATGGAAGCTGTGGCTTCGCCGCATCGCTGTCGGGCGCAGGCTTGGGCTCCATGACGATCTCAGCCCTTGCCAGAAGCGTCTCGGCAGGAATGAAGCTGGAGGCGTTCAGGGTCCGGTCCCACTGCAGCCAGGGCGTGTCCCCCGTGGGCGGCGGCGCATTCAGCGCCATGGAGAAGGGATTGGCGAGATCGAGCACCACAATGCCGCTCGGCTTGCGGTCGAGACTTGACAGCGCCTCGGCGCCGTCCTGGAGCGTGGCGATATAGGCCGCGCCCATGTCGTACTCGCTCCAGGTCCAGAGATTCGCAAGCCGC
>DASQTM010000294.1:0-2043 GCA_035641875.1 Microvirga sp.
TCATCGTCCTGCGCGGCCTCTCATTGGCCCGCCGCAACGAGGACGCCTTCTGCCGGCTCGCGGCGACGGGCCTCATCCTCATGTTCGGCCTTCAGGCCTCGATCAACATGATGGTGAACGTGCATCTCATGCCGGCCAAGGGCATGACGCTGCCCTTCATCTCCTATGGCGGCTCCTCGCTTCTCTCCCTGGCGCTCGGCATGGGCTTCCTCATCGCGCTCACCCGCCGCCGCCCGCGCGCGGAGATGATGGAGAACTTCCCTCAAGGCTGGCCGCGCGGATGAACGCTCCGCTCATCCTTCTGACGGCCGGCGGCACCGGCGGCCATCTCTTTCCGGCCGAGGCTCTCGCCAATGCCCTGAAGGCGTCTGGCGCCAAGGTGGCGCTCGCCACGGACAAGCGCGCCAACGCCTATGCGGGCTCCTTCCCGGCGGACGAGATCATCGAGATCCCCTCGGCGACCCCCTCCGGCCGCTCGGTGCCGCAGATCGCCAGGGCGGCGCTGATGCTGGCGCAAGGAACCCTCAAGGCCGCCGCCGCGATCCGCCGCATGAAGCCTGCGGTGGTGGTCGGCTTCGGGGGCTACCCGACCGTGCCGCCGGTGGTGGCCGCATCGCTGCTCCGGATCCCCGCCGTGATCCATGAGGCGAACGGCGTCATGGGCCGGGCCAACCGCCTTCTCGCCCGCCGGGCCGCGGTGATCGCAACCGGATTTGCCGACATCAAGGGCATCCCTGCGGGCGTGAAGGGCCGGGTCGTCCGCACCGGCAACCCGATCAGGCCGGCGGTGATCGAGGCCGCGAGGCAGCCCTATCCGGCCCTCGACGGGAAAATCCGCCTCCTCGTGGTCGGCGGCAGCCAGGGCGCGCGGGTGATGAGCGACGTGGTTCCCCCGGCCATCGAGCTTCTGCCGGAAGAAATCCGCTCCCGCCTCGTGGTCTGCCAGCAGGCGCGGGGCGAGGATCTGGAGCGGGTCCGCGCCCATTATGGAAGGCTCGGCCTGGAGTTCGAGGCCGAACCCTTCTTCAAGGACCTGCCGGGGCGCCTGGGCGAGGCCCATCTGGTGATTTCCCGGTCCGGAGCCTCCACGGTGGCGGAGCTCGCGGCGATCGGCCGTCCCTCGATCCTCGTGCCCCTGCCGGGGTCGCTGGATCAGGATCAGGCCGCCAACGCCAGGACCCTGGGCGATCTCGGGGCCGCCATCGTCCCGCCACAGGCCGAGTTCACCCCTGAGCGCCTGGCGTCCGAGATCCGCCTGCTCCTTCAGGGGCCCGACCGCTTGACGGGGGCCGCGTCTGCCGCACATAGCGCGGGCATCACGGATGCGGCGGAGCGTCTGGCCGAGGCCGTCCTTCAGCTCATCCCATCGAACAACAACGGAAAAAGCCCATGAAACTGCCGCCGAAGCTAGGCCCCATTCATTTCATCGGCATCGGCGGCATCGGCATGTCGGGCATCGCCGAGGTCATGCACAATCTCGGCTATACGGTGCAGGGCTCGGACGCGTCCGACAACTACAACGTCAAGCGCCTCAACGAGAAGGGCATCAGGACCTTCATCGGCCACAAGGCCGAGAACGTGGAGAACGCCGAGATCGTCGTGGTCTCCACCGCGATCAAGCGCGACAATCCCGAGCTGGTCGTCGCCCGAGAGAAGCGCCTGCCGGTGGTGCGCCGCGCCGAGATGCTGGCGGAGCTCATGCGCTTCAAGTCCTGCGTCGCGGTGGCCGGCACCCACGGCAAGACCACCACCACGTCGCTCGTGGCGACCCTGCTCGATGCGGGCGGCCTCGACCCCACGGTCATCAACGGCGGCATCATCAACGCCTACGGCACCAACGCCCGCATGGGCGAAGGCCATTGGATGGTGGTGGAGGCGGACGAATCCGACGGCACCTTCCTCAAGCTCCCGGCGGACGTGGCCATCGTCACCAACATCGACGCCGAGCATCTCGACCATTTCGGCACCTACGACGCGATCAAGGACGCCTTCCGGTCCTTCATCGACTCGATCCCGTTCTACGGCTTCGCGGTCATGTGCATC
>DASQTM010000295.1:0-4592 GCA_035641875.1 Microvirga sp.
AATCGGAGCCGAGGCCGACGCCGTCGACGCCCAGGTGCTCGATCAGGTGGTCCATGTGGCGGATGAGCTGCTCTAGGGTGGTGTCGTCGTTGCGCTGGCCGTCCGGGCGGATGAACGAGGTGGCGAAGTTCACCCCCACCATGCCGCGGCTCTCGCGGATGGCGTGAAGCTGCCTGTCGGTGAGGTTTCGCGAATGGGGGCAGACCGCATGGGCGTTGGAGTGGGTGGCGACGAGGGGCGCATCCGACAGCCTCGCCACGTCCCAAAAACCCTTCTCGTTGAGGTGCGAGAGGTCGATCATGATGCGCAGGCGGTTGCAGGCCCGCACCAGCTCGCGCCCGCGCTCCGTGAGGCCGGGGCCGATATCGGGATCGGACGGGTAGCGGAAGGGCACCCCGTGGCCGAAGATGTTGGGGCGGCTCCACACGGGCCCGATGGAGCGCAGGCCGCTCCCGTGGAGCACGTCGAGCATGTGCAGGTCCGGGTCGATGCCCTCCGCGCCCTCGATGTGCAGGATGGCCGCGAGCGCGCCGCTCTCGATGCAGCGGCGGATGTCGGCGGCCGTCCGGCAGATCTTCACCTCGCCGCCTGAGGCGCGCTCGATGCGGATCAGGAGCGAGGCCATGTGGACGGTGATCTGCTGGCTCCAGCCTAAGTCGAGCTGCGGCGGCAGGGGCACGTCGTAGTGCGAGCGCGTCATGAGCGCGTCCACGTCGATGCCGCCGCTGTCCGACGGAACATAGACCGCGAAGAAGCCGCCGACGAAGCCGCCCTCCCGCATCCGCGGCCAGTCGAGATGGCCGATGTTGTCGCCCTCGAGGAAGGCGCGCTCGGGCTCCGCCCGTCCGCGCATGAGGCGCAGAAGAACGTCGTTGTGGCCATCGAAAACCGGCATGGGGGAGGAGCGGGACATGAATACTCGTCAATCGGTTAGGACAAAAAAGGGCTTCAGCCGGCGAGGGCCGGAGCAGGCTCCCGGGTTCGCGAAAAGCCCTGGCTCGCCTGGATCAGGGACCCGGTATATTCGTTGGAGGCCTGACCCGAGCGCAGGGCGGCGGCGGTGGTTTCCTCGACAGCCTCCCCATGGCGCATGACGAGCAGGCGCTCGCACAGATGCGCCACCACCGCGAGATCGTGGCTGACCAGGATATAGGTGAGCCCGAGCCGGCGGCGCAGGTCGTCGAGGAGGTTGAGGATCTCCGCCTGCACGGAGGCGTCCAGCGCCGAGGTCGGCTCGTCGAGGAGCAGGACCTTCGGGCGCAGGATCAGGGCGCGGGCGATGGCGATGCGCTGGCGCTGGCCGCCCGAGAGCTGATGCGGATAGCGGAAGCGGAAGGACGGGCCGAGCCCCACCTCCTTGAGAGCCCCGAGGATGCGCGCCTCCGCATCCTTCTCGCCGTGGATGGCGATGGGCTCCGACAGGGTCCGGTCCACCGTATGGCGCGGGTGGAGCGAGGCGTAGGGGTCCTGGAAGACCATCTGCACCGTGCGGTAGAAGGGTTTCCCCCGCGGCGTCGTCACGGCCTTCCCGTCGACCCGCACCTGCCCGGACGTGATGGGCGCGAGGCCGCAGATGGCGCGCAGCACCGTGGACTTTCCGGAGCCTGATTCGCCCACCAGCCCGAAGGCCGCGCCGGGCTCCACATGGAAGCTCACGTTCTTGACCGCATCCACCCGCATGCGGCCCGTTCCGTAGACGACTTGGAGCTTCTGAATATCGAGCATCGGATCCGTCACGGGGCCCAAGGTTAAAGCGACCATGCGGGGTCGCGGTTCAGGGTGGGGAGCGGGCGCACGTCGTCCGCCAGGGTCGGCAGGCAGCGCATGAGCCCTTGGGTATAGGGATGCTTGGCGTCGCGCAGGTTCCGGGCCTCCAGCTCCTCGACCACCCGGCCCGCATACATCACCAGCACCCGGTTGCAGAAGGAGGAGACGAGCTTGAGGTCGTGGGAGATGAAGATGAGGCCCATGCCGCGCTCGGACACGAGCTCGTCGAGAATGCGCAGCACCTCCATGGACACGGTGACGTCCAGGGCCGAGGTGGGCTCGTCGGCGATGAGAAGATCGGGATCGGTGACCAGCATCATGGCGATCATCGCCCGCTGCCCCATGCCGCCGGACATCTCGTGCGGATAGAGGGAGAACACGCGGGTGGGATCGCGCATCTTCACCGCCTCCAGCATGGCGAGCGAGCGGTCGCGGGCCTCCGCGCGGCTCGCCCTGGCGTGGGCCCGGTAGGCCTCGACGATCTGCTCGCCGACCGTCATCACCGGGTTGAGGGAATATTTCGGGTCCTGCATCACCATGCTGATGCGCCCGCCGCGCAAGGTGCGCAGGGTGCGGCGCGAGGCGGTGAGCAGGTCGATGCCGTCGAAGGCCAGACGCCCCGCCGCGACCTCGCCGGGAGGCGGGGTCAAGCCTAAGATGGCGCGGCCGGTCTGCGACTTGCCGGAGCCGGATTCGCCCACGATGCCGAGCCGCTCGCGGCCGAGCCGGAACGACACGCCGCGCACGGCTTCCACGATGCCGGTGCGCAGGTGGAAGCGCACGCGCAGGTCCTCCACGTCGAGAAGCGGCCCTGTCATTTGGCGGCCTTCGGGTCGAGCACGTCGCGCAGGCCGTCGCCGAGCAGGTTGAAGCCCAGGCTCACCACGAAGATGGCGATGCCCGGCATGGCGGCGACCCACCATTGATCGATGAGGTAGTTGCGGCCGGTGGCCACCATGGCGCCCCATTCCGGCGTCGGCGGCTGCGCGCCGAGGCCGAGGAAGCCGAGGCCGGCGGCGGTCAGGATGATGCCCGCCATGTCCAGCGTCACGCGCACGATGAGCGACGAGAGGCAGAGGGGCACCACATGGCCGAGGATGATTCGCGGCGTCGATGCGCCCTGGAGCTTCACCGCCGCGATGAAGTCGCTGTTGCGGATCATCAGGGTCTCGGCGCGGGCGATGCGGGCGTAGGGCGGCCAGGACGTGATGGCGATGGCGATGACCGCGTTCTCGATGCCCGGCCCGAGGGCCGCCACGAAGGCCAGCGCCAGGATCAGGCGCGGGAAGGCGAGGAAGATGTCGGTGATCCGCATCAGCACCGTATCGACCCAGCCGCCGAGATAGCCGGACACGGTGCCCACCAGCAGGCCGATGGGCGTGGCGATGATCGACACCAGCACCACCACGAACAGGGTGATGCGCGAGCCGTAGATGATGCGCGAGAAGATGTCCCGCGCCTGATCGTCGGTGCCGAGCCAGAAGGTTTCGCCTGGGGGCAGGAGACGCTGGGTGCGCAGGTCGCCGCCCGCGACCGGCGAGTAGGGGGCGATCACGTCGGCGAGCAGCGCCATGAGGATCAGCAGCAGGACGATGCCGAGGCCCAGCACCGCGAGCGGGTTCGACGTGAACGAGCGCCAGCCGAGATAGAAGCGCCCGAGGCGCGCCTGCCAGCGGGAATGCGGCTCCGCCGAGAGAAGCCACGCCCGCAGGCCGGTGGGTTGAGACAGGACGGGAGCGCCGGCCATCAGCGGGTCCTCGGATCGAGCAGGCGATAGAGCAGGTCGGACACGAGGTTGAGCAGCACGAAGGCGGCCCCGATCACGAGGGTTCCGCCGAGCACCGCGTTCATGTCCGCGTTCTGCAGGGAATTGGTGATGTACTGGCCCAGGCCCGGCCAGGCGAACACCGTCTCGGTGAGCACGGAGCCTTCGAGCAGGTTCGCGTAGGACAGGGCGATCACGGTCACCAGGGGCACGGCCGCGTTGCGCAGCGCATGGCGCCAGATCACGCGCATCTCCGACAGGCCCTTCACCCTCGCGGCGATCACGTATTCCTGCGCCAGCTCGTTGAGCATGAAGGAGCGGGTCATGCGGCTGATATAGGCCAGCGAGAAATAGCCCAGCAGGCTTGCGGGCAGGATGATGTGCGAGACCGCGTCCCAGAACGCGTCCCACTGTCCCTGCATGAGGGTGTCGATGAGAACGATGCCGGTGACGGGGGTGTAGAGGTAGGAATAGGTCACGTCGATGCGGCCCGGTCCCGCCACCCAGCCGAGCTTGGCGTAGAACAGCAGCAGGCCCATGAGGCCGAGCCAGAAGATGGGGATCGAGTAGCCCGCAAGGCCGAGAAACCGCACAATCTGGTCGATGAGGCTGCCGCGCCTCACGGCGGCGAGCACGCCCAGCGGGATGCCGATGATCGTGCCGATCAGGGTGCCGAGGGTGGCAAGCTCGAAGGTGGCCGGAAAGGCGTTCGCGATATCCGTCATCACCGGATTGGTGGTGAGCACCGAATTGCCGAAATCGCCGGTGGCGGCTTTCTTCACGTAGATGGCGAACTGCTCGATCAGGGGCCGGTCGAGGCCGAGTTCCTGGCGGGCGCGTTCGTAAACATGCGCCGGAGCCCGGTCGCCCACGATGGCGATCACGGGATCGATGGGGACGACGCGGCCGATGAAGAACGTGACGGCGACAAGCCCGAGGAGGGTTGTCGCCAGCACGAGGCAGAATTGAGCAGCCTTTGTCAGGTAGAAGCGGAGGGCATGATGCCCTCCGCCTCTGCTCATGGTTGCAGATGCCATTGAGAGATTAGTTCTTCTTGGCC
>DASQTM010000296.1:0-2021 GCA_035641875.1 Microvirga sp.
GGGCCTCGGCGAAAGCCTCCGAGCCCCATTCCCACCAATGGACAGGATTGCTCCTGTGCTGCAGGAGATAGGGGGAGCTGGCGCTTTCCAACCGGTTCATGGTTCCTCTCCCGGAGCGGGGCCCTTACAGGCCGCCGGCTCGATCCTGGCAGGGCCTGCCGGGGCTCTAACAACCTTAATCCCATCAACCCCTGGAGGTTCAGGCCATGCGCTCGGATGACACGATCTTCGCCACCGCCTCGGGCTATGGCCGAGCCGCCGTGTCCCTCATCCGGATCAGCGGACGGCAGAGCCGGTTCATCCTCCAGACCCTGGCGGGGAGCGTTCCCACGCCCCGCCGCGCTGCCGTGCGGGTTCTGCGCGAGCCTGGGACAGGAGAGCCCCTGGACCAAGCCCTCGTTCTCTGGATGCCGGGTCCAGGGAGCTTCACCGGAGAGGACCAGGCCGAGCTTCACATCCATGGCGGTCTCGCCACCCGGGCCGCGGTGCTGCGGGCCTTGAGCGCCATGGAGGATTGCCGGCCGGCGGAGGCAGGCGAGTTCACCCGGCGGGCCTTTCTCAACGGGCGCATGGATCTGAGCCAGGTGGAGGGCCTCGCGGACGTCATCGACGCCGAGACCGAGGCCCAGCGCCGCCAGGCGATGCTCCAGCTCGAAGGGCGGCTTGGGCAAGCTGCGGAACGGTGGCGCGAGGATATCCTCCAGGTCTTGGCCTTCCTGGAGGCGAGCCTCGACTTCTCCGACGAAGGCGATGTGCCGGCCGATCTCGAAGCCGATATCCTCCGCCGTCTCGGCCTGATCGGACGGGATCTCGCCGGAATTCTGGCGAACCGCACCGGCGAGCGCCTGCGGGAGGGTTTGAGCGTCGTTCTGGCCGGCCCTCCGAATGCCGGCAAGTCGACCCTGCTGAACACCCTCGCCCGGCGGGACGTGGCCATCGTGTCTCCGATGGCGGGCACCACCCGGGACATCATCGAGGTGCATTGCGATCTCGGCGGCCTGCCGGTGATTGTGATCGACACGGCGGGCCTGCGCGTGAGCGGAGACGCCGTCGAGCAGGAGGGCGTGTCGCGGGCCCGCGCCCGGGCGCAGGAGGCCGACCTCGTCCTGTGGCTGATCCCGCCCGAGGGGCCGGAAACGGAGGCGCCGCCGGCGCGGCGTCTGCTGCGGGTCGGGACCAAGGCCGATCTGGGCGGCAGCCGCGCCGATTGCGATCTTCTGGTCTCGGCAGCGAGCGGGGAAGGCATTCCCGAACTCATCGAGCGCTTGGCGGCGGAGGCGGAAGCCGCCCTTGGAGGGGGCGACGCCGTCGTGACCAGGGAGCGCCACCGGAACGCCCTGGAGCGGGCTCATGCCTGCGTGCTGAGGGCGAGACAGATGCTGGAGACCGACGGACCCCTTGAGCTCGCGGCGGAGGAAGTGCGCCTCGCCTCCCGGGCGGTTGGGGAAATCACCGGCCGGGTCGATGTGGAGCATGTGCTCGACCGGCTCTTCTCCAGCTTCTGCATCGGCAAGTAAACATAGGCCGCGTGACCGAGGCCTGCCATCGGGCAGCCTTACGAGGCCGGTAGGGCATGCATGGCATGGGCCGACACCTCTCCAGCCCCGAATGTTTCACGTGAAACATTTTGCCCCTTTGACCTCTGCCGCCCGGAGTCATAAAGCATTCCTGCACGAGGCGCGCTGTCGATCCCGCTCCCGAAAAACGCCCACGGTCGCGAAACCCGTTATGATGTCAGAAGAACCAACCTGCTCCGGACCCGGAGCACGGAGATGAGCATGAGTCGGTCTTACGACGTGATCGTTGTTGGCGGCGGCCATGCCGGGGCGGAGGCTGCGGCCGCTGCCGCACGCATGGGGGCACACACGGCGCTGGTTACCCATAAGCTTGCCACCGTCGGCGCCATGTCCTGCAATCCGGCCATCGGCGGGCTCGGCAAGGGCCACCTCGTGCGCGAGATCGACGCCCTCGATGGGCTGATGGGGCGCGTTGCCGACCGGGCCGGAATCCAGTTTCGCCTG
>DASQTM010000297.1:0-6637 GCA_035641875.1 Microvirga sp.
GGTTCTGCGAGGGCAACTACGAGGCATCGCTGGCGATCAAGGAATCGCAAGGCAAGACGCTGACCTCCCTTGCGGGTCTGACCTTCAACTACAACACCCTCGACAGCGTTAAGGACCCGCGCAACGGCTTCTATGCCGAAGCGAAGACGGACTTCGCCGGCCTCGGCGGCGATTCCCGTTACTTCCGCGCCACCGGCGATGCTCGCTATTACTACGAGCTGATGGAGGATATCGTCGGCATCGCCCGCGTTCAGGGCGGCCATATCATTGGGTGGGGCGATGACGACGACGACCTCGGCGGCGGCAGCCTGCGCATCGTCGACCAGTTCTTCCTAGGCCCGTCGCTCGTGCGCGGCTTCGCCACCAACGGCCTCGGCCCGCGGGACATTTCGAGCCTTGACGTCAACGGCAACGCTGTCGGCGGCACCACCTATTTCGGCGGATCGCTCGAAGTGCAGTTCCCGATCTTCGGCCTGCCCCGCGATCTCGGCCTGAAGGGCGCCGTGTTCGCCGATGCCGGTACGCTGTATGGCTACGAGGGACCGACCCGCTTCAACGCGGGCGGCGGCAGCATCCTGGATCCCGTCGGCGGCTGCACCGTGGATCCCACGAGCGATATCCCGCAGAACTGCATCAATGTTTTCGACAGCAAGAAGCTGCGTTCGTCCGTGGGCGCCTCTCTCCTGTGGAATTCGCCCCTCGGTCCGATCCGCTTCGACTATGCCTTCGCTCTTTCGAAGGAAGAGGGAATTATCGGCCCGAACGGCGTCCGCGTCGGCGCCGACCGGACCCAGGCCTTCCGTTTCTCGGGCGGCACACGCTTCTGATGGGGGAGGGCGCCGCGAAGGCGCCCTCGCTTCTTGTTCATGACAGAAACGAATTTCTTTCCGCAGAGCCAGGCGCTTACCTTGCGTCACGTAGCGGAGATGGCAAATGCAGCGCTCCCCGACGGCGTCGACGGGGAGCGTTTGCTTCGTGGCGTCGCGCCGCTTGAGAGCGCCGGCCCCGACGATCTCGCCTATATGGACAATCCGGCCTATGGGGCGGCCCTGAGCACGACACGCGCCGCGGCTTGTCTGGTCACGCCGCGCTACGCCGCCAAGGTCCCGTCCCAGACGGTCGCCATCGTGACTCCCCTGGCCTACCGGGTGTTCGCGGGGGTGCTCGGCCTCCTGTTTCCCTCCGCCATGCGGCCGGAATCCTCGTTTGCCGCCACCGGAATTTCCCCCGGCTCCTTCGTTCACCCGGCGGCCCGGCTCGAGCACGGGGTCAAGGTCGATCCCGGAGCGGTGATCGGTCCCTACGCGGAGATCGGGGCAGGAACCCTCATCGGCGCTCAGACGGTCATCGGACCGCACGTCAAGATCGGCCGGGACTGCTCCCTGGCCCCCAACGTGACCGTGACCCACGCCTTCATCGGCAACCGGGTCATCCTCCACCCCGGCGTGCGCGTCGGGCAGGACGGCTTCGGCTTCGCCATGGGTCCGCAGGGGCACCTGAAGGTGCCTCAGGTCGGGCGCGTGATCATCCAGGACGATGTGGAAATCGGCGCCAACACCACCGTGGACCGGGGTGCGAGCCGCGATACGGTGATCGGCGAGGGAACGAAGATCGACAACCTGGTCCAGATCGCCCACAACGTGGTCATCGGGCGCCATTGCGTGATCGTGGCCCAGGTCGGCATCGCAGGCTCCACGACCATCGAGGATTTCGTGGCTCTCGGCGGCCAGGTCGCCGTGAAGGGCCATGTGCGGATCGGCATGGGCGCGCAGATCGCCGCCACCAGCGGCGTGAATGGCGACGTTCCGCCCGGCGCGCGCTGGGGCGGCATCCCGGCCCGTCCCATGCGCGAGTGGTTTCGCGAGATCACGGCCTTGAAAAAGCTTGCATCTCAGAGCGATTCCAGCGATTCCGCCAAGGACGACGGCGTAGCCTCGTAACCTGCTGCGACGCCCAGGAGCATCCGGAGTTTCAAGTCATGTCCGAAGCGCCCACTACGCTTCAAACCGCCGATATCATGAGGGTTCTCGAGCTGCTGCCGCATCGCTACCCGTTCCTCCTGGTCGACAGGATCATTGAGATCGACGGCGACAATTCGTGCATCGGCATCAAGAACGTCACCTTCAACGAGCCGCAATTCACCGGCCATTTCCCATCGCGCCCCATATTTCCGGGCGTTTTCCTGATCGAGGGAATGGCTCAGACGGCCGGGGCCATCTGCGTTGCGGCGAAGATGGCGCAGCAGACCAAGCCGAAGCAGGTATTTTTCATGACCATCGACAAGGCGAAGTTCCGCAAGCCCGTGGAGCCGGGCGACCGGGTCGAGTTCCACATGCGCAAGCTCAACAACCGCCGCAACATGTGGTGGTACAAGGGCGAGGCGAAGGTGGACGGCAATCTCGTGTGCGAGGCCGAAGTCAGCGCCATGCTGGTGCTCGACTGATGGAGACAATCATCCACCCGACCGCCGTCATTGAGGACGGGGCGAAGATCGGACCGGGCGTGAAGATCGGCCCCTTCTGCACGGTTGGCCCGGAGGTCGAGCTCGGCGAGGGCTGTCAGCTGCTCAGTCACGTGGCTCTGGCCGGCCGCACCTCCATCGGCCCCCGCACGCGGATCTTCCCCTTCGCGTCCATCGGGCATATCCCGCAGGACCTGAAATACCGCGGCGAATCCTCCACCCTGGAGATTGGCGCCGATTGCATGATCCGCGAGGGCGTGACCATGAATCCCGGCACCGAAGGCGGCGGATTGAGAACCGTCGTCGGCGACCGTTGCGCCTTCCTGGCCGGCTCCCATGTGGGCCACGACACGAAGGTGGGCAACGATTGCATCCTGTCCAACAACGTGATGCTGGCGGGCCATGTCACGGTGGGCAATTTCGTGATCTTCGGCGGCGGCTCCGCCGTGATCCAGTTCGCCCGCGTCGGCTCCCACGCCTTTGTGGGCGGCATGTCGGGCCTGGAGAACGACCTCATCCCCTACGGCATGGCCATGGGCAACCGGGCGCATCTGGCGGGCCTGAACATCATCGGCCTGCGCCGGCGCGGATTCACCCGCGACCAGATCCATGACATCCGGCGCGCCTATCGCCTGCTCTTTGCGGACGAGGGCACCTTGTCCGAGCGGGTCGAGGACGTGGCGGCGGAGTTCGGCAGCCATCCCTTCGTGCACGAGATCCTGGACTTCATCCGCGAGGGCAAGGAGCGGGCGATCTGCACGCCACGAGATCCCGTCGGTTCGGCCGGATGATTCCACGATGACGCCAGGCGGCCCGATCGCGATTCTCGCCGGGTCCGGGCAGCTTCCGGTCCAGCTCGTGAAGCATCTCGAGAGGACGGGGCAGGAATACCGCGTCCTGGCCTTCCGGGGCTTTGCTTCCCCGGAGCTGCGCCGCCAGAGCCACGCGAGCGTCGACCTGCTCGATCTGAAATCCATCATGAGCACCCTGGAGGGGTGGCGTCCCCGGGCGGTGTCCCTGGTCGGAGCCGTGCGCCGTCCCGGCTTCTCGGCGCTTCTGGGAGCCTATTCCCTGCTGCGGAACAGGCAGGAGGTGAGGGAGGTCATCAACCGGGGCGACGACCAGGTGCTGCGCGGCGCGGTGATGCTGCTGGAGGAGCGCGGGCACCGGGTGGTGGGAGCCCATGAGCTCGCGCCCGAGCTCCTGGCGCCCCGCTCCCTGTGCGGGTCGATCGAGCCGGGCGAGGACGACCGCCGGGCCATCGCCATGGGGCTCGATCTCCTGGGCTCCCTGTCGGCCTTCGACATCGGCCAGGCCGCCGTCGTGGCCCGCCAGCATGTTCTGGCCATCGAAGGGCCCGAGGGCACGGACGGGATGCTGCGGCGGGTGAGGGGATTGCGGCAATCCTGGCTCGGCCTTCGTCGCCGCCGGGAGGGCGGAGTGCTGATCAAAGCCGCCAAGAAGGGCCAGGACCTTCGCGTCGACATGCCCACCATCGGCCCCAGAACCGTTGCCGAGGCCGCGGGCGCAGGCCTGTCCGGCATCGCCATCGGGGCAGGCTCGACCTTCATTCTGGAGCAGGAGGAGACCCTGCGCCAAGCGGATCGCCTCGGCCTGTTCCTCACCGCGGTGGACCTGCCCTGGATGGAGCCCCGCCATGGCTGAGGCCGGGCCGCTGACGATCTGGATCGTCTCCGGGGAGGAATCCGGCGACCAGCTCGGCGCGAAGCTCATGCGGGCCCTCAAGGCAAGGCTGGGCGAGGGGCGGCTGCGCTTCGGCGGCGTCGGCGGCCACGCCATGGAGGCGCAGGGCCTGAAGAGCCTGTTTCCCCTCGAAGACATCGCGGTGATGGGCATCGTCGCCGTGATCGGCCGGCTTCCCACCGTGCTCAACCGCATCCGCCTCACGGCCGATGCTGTGGTTGCGGCAAAGCCCGATCTGCTCGTCATCATCGACAGCCCGGATTTCACGCACCGGGTCGCGAGGGCCGTGAGGCAGCGCGCGCCTGACATTCCCATCGTGGATTACGTGAGCCCCTCCGTCTGGGCCTGGCGGCCCGGCAGGGCCGCGAAGATGCGCGCCTATGTGGATCACCTCCTGGCCCTGCTGCCGTTCGAGCCGGAGGCGCACCGGCGCCTGGGCGGCCCGCCGACCACTTACGTGGGCCATCCGCTCATCGAGCGCATCCATGAGCTGAGGCCCGCAACGGGCGAACGGGATCTGCACGCCGGCGGGCCGGCGAAGCTCCTCGTCATGCCGGGCAGCCGGCGCTCGGAGGTCGGACGGCTCATGGATACCTTCGGCGCGGCCCTGACGCTGCTGGAGCAGCGCTCGGCCCGTCCGTTCGAGGTGACGATCCCGGCCGTCGCGCATCTGGCTGACGAGATCGAGCGGCGAGCCGCGTCCTGGAGCGTGAAACCACGCATCGTGAGGGGCGAGGCCGCCAAGTGGAGCGCCTTCCGGGGCGCGGACGCGGCGCTCGCCGCCTCCGGCACGGTTACCTTGGAGCTTGGGCTCTCCGGCATTCCCATGGCGGTGGCCTACAAGGTGTCGCGCCTGGAGGCGCTGATCCTGCGGCCGCTCATCAAGGCGCAGTCGATCGTGCTGACCAACCTGGTCCTGGGGGAGAACGCGATTCCGGAACTGATCCAGGAGGATTGCACGCCCGAAACCCTGGCGGCGGCCCTACTGCCTCTTCTGTCGGATACTCCGGAGCGGCAGAAGCAGGCGCAGGCCCTGCAGCGGCTCGATCATCTCATGCAAGTCGGGGACGAGGCTCCGAGCGAGCGGGCGGCGCGGATCGTCGAAGAGGTGCTGCGCCGGCGCTCGCCGTCATAGGGGTCTAGCCGCCTTCCCCGTCATCCATTGGCGCGCCCGTGATCCGCTCATAGGCGCTCCGGCAGGCCGGCATGTCGGGACACAAGGGGATGGCGATCATCGGCGCGACGATGACGACGGCCGCGGCCAGAATCCCGAGCGCCAGCGAAAGCGCTCTCACCCCTCTGCTCATCGCTCCGACGAAGAGAAAGCAAAGGCTCTGCGCGCCGCAAGCCACGGCCAGGATCGTCAGCGGCCCCATGGTGGATCTGTCGTAGGGCGTGATGTACCCATCCGGAAAGCCCATCCCGCTCAGCTCGAGATAGCACCATAGGGTCAGCAGCAGGCACGACAGGGCCCAGCCGATGGCGATGGAGCGCGCCATGGCGCTGCGAGGCTTCCGCTCGATGAGCGGGGACGGACGCGACATGGTGATGATGACGGCTCCCGACGAACATTACTTCGTCACGACGATAGCACGCCGTTCGGATCGGGAAAGTCCCGCCGCTCATCCAAGGTGCGGCTCAAAAAGAAAGGCCCCTTCGAAGGGGCCTTTCGCGACCTCGCATTGGATGGTTTTCAGCCCCGCTGGGCGACCGTCACGTAGTCGCGCTGCGGCGCGCCCGTATAGACCTGGCGCGGGCGGCCGATGCGCTGCGACGGATCCTCGATCATCTCGCTCCATTGGGCGATCCAGCCGACCGTGCGGGCCAGCGCGAACAGCACCGTGAACATGGAGGTGGGGAAGCCCATCGCCTTGAGGGTGATGCCCGAATAGAAGTCGATGTTCGGGTAGAGCTTCTTCTCGACGAAGTAATCGTCCTTGAGCGCAATCTGCTCCAGCTCCACGGCCACGTCGAGGAGCGGATCGTCCTTGACGCCGAGCTCGTTGAGCACCTCGTGGGTGGTCTTCTGCATGATGCGCGCGCGCGGATCGTAGTTCTTGTACACCCGGTGGCCGAAGCCCATGAGGCGGAACGGATCGTTCTTGTCCTTCGCTTTGGCGATGTATTCGGGGATCCGGTCGGGGGTGCCGATCTCCTCCAGCATCTTCAGGGCCGCCTCGTTGGCGCCGCCATGGGCTGGACCCCAGAGGCAGGCGATGCCGGCGGCGATGCAGGCGAAGGGATTGGCGCCCGACGAGCCGGCAAGGCGGACCGTGGAGGTGGAGGCGTTCTGCTCGTGATCCGCGTGGAGGATGAAGATCCGGTCGAGCGCCCGCGAGAGCACCGGGTTGACCTTGTATTCCTCGGCCGGCACCGCGAAGCACATGCGCAGGAAGTTCGACGTGTAGTCCAGGTTGTTCTGCGGATACACGAAGGGCTGGCCGATGGAGTACTTGTAGGCCATGGCGGCCA
>DASQTM010000298.1:0-4833 GCA_035641875.1 Microvirga sp.
CAGGCTGCCGCCTCGAACCCGAAATGCTGCCGCGGAGTGAAGGCGCCGTTGTGGGCGCGGATCAGGCAGACGATCAGGAAGATGGTGCCGACGATCACGTGAAAGCCGTGGAAGCCCGTCGCCATGAAAAAGGTCGAGGTATAAATGTTATCGGCGAAGCCGAACGGAGCGTGGGCATATTCATAGGCCTGCACGCCGGTGAAGATCAGGCCGAGGATCACGGTGAGCCACAGGCCCATCTTGAGGCCCTGCCGGTCGTTCTCCAGGAGCGCGTGGTGCGCCCAGGTGACCGTGGTGCCCGAGGTGAGCAGGATCAGGGTGTTGAGCAGGGGCAGGTGCCAGGGATCGAGGGTCTCGATGCCCTTGGGAGGCCAGACGCCGCCCAGGTTCTCGATGCGGGAATAGAGCTGCGGGTCGTTGGCGTAGAGGGCGGCGTCGAAATAGGCCCAGAACCAGGCGGCGAAGAACATCACCTCGGAGGCGATGAACATCATCATGCCGTAGCGGTGATGCAGCTGGACCACGCGGGTGTGCGAGCCGGTATTGGCCTCGCGCACCACGTCGGTCCACCAGCTGATCATGGTGTAGAGGACGCCGATGATGCCTGCGCCGAAGATGAACGGCCCCAGGTGCATCCCGGCGATCTCGATATCCTTCCACCAGGTGACGAAGCCGGACGCCATCAGGAAGGCGCTGACCGCGCCGATGAGCGGCCACGGGCTCGGTTCGAGGATGTGGTAGTCGTGGTTCTTGGCGTGGGCCTCGGCCATGTCGTGTCGTCTCCGTGCCTCGTTCGTGTGCTCGCTTTAAGACGTTTCCGTCGGGCTTGTCACGTCCCTTATTGAGCAATGGGTCTGGTTGATGCGGTCGCCTCCGCCACCGGCTTGCCGCCCTTCGAGGGGAAGTAGGTGTAGGAGAGGGTGATGGAATGGAGATCCTTCACGTCCGCGTCCTCCGCCAGACGCGGATCGACGTAGAACACCACCGCCGATTCCAGGGTCTCGCCCGGCTGAAGGGTCTGTTCCGTGAAGCAGAAGCATTCGAGCTTCGAGAAATACGCGCCCGCGAGGTCGGGCTGCACGTTGTAGGTGGCGATGCCGGCGCTCGCCCGGTCGCCCGTATTGGTGACCTTGTAGGCGACCGTGGTGGTCTCGCCGAGCTTGACCTTCACCTCGGGCGTCTCGGGCGCGAAGCGCCAGGGGAGGCCGGGCGAGACATTGGCGTCGAAGCGGACGGTGATGGTCCGGTCCACCACGCTCGACCCGTTGCTGGCGCGCACGATGGGGGTGCCGTCGAAGCCGGTCACCTTGCAGAGGAGGTCGTAGAGGGGCACCGACGCATAGGCGAGGCCGACCATGCCGAAGGCGAGGCCCGCGCAGGCCAGGGCCGTGCGGCGCATGGGACGGGAGGGGCTGGGCGCGGGCGTCATGGCAGCCTCATAACGGGCGCTGGACCGCCTGGGGTCCAAGCTTTGCGATCGTGACCACGTAAAAAATCAGCACGAGCGCGCCAAGGGCCAGCGCCAGGGCGATGGAACGCTGCCGGCGGCGCTTCTGTTCCTCGGGGGTCAGGCTGGATCTCGGCTCCATGGCGCTCACCCGAAGACCGGCCGGAAAAAGCCGAAGGCATGCTCCGCCAGGAGGGTCGCGAAGAGCAGGAAGAGATAGAGGATCGAGAAGCCGAAGAGCTGCTGCGCCACCCGCATGGCGGGCTCCCCCTGCCGCAGGCGATGGACCTGGACCGCCAGGGCCACCATGCCCAGGCCGCCGATCAGCGCCACGATGGCATAGGCGAGCCCGCCGAAGCCGAAGAGCACGGGGCTCAGGCCCAGGGGAGCCAGCAGCAGGGTATAGGCGAGGATCTGGCGGCGGGTGGAGTCCGGGCCGGCCACGTTCGGCATCATGGGAATGCCGGCGCGCTCGTAATCGCCGGATTTCACCAGGGCCAAGGCCCAGAAATGGGGCGGCGTCCAGATGAAGATGATGGAAAACAGGATGAGGCTTTCCCAGCCCACGAAGCCGCTGACGGCGGCCTGCGCCACCACCGGCGGGAGAGCGCCCGCAGCGCCGCCGATCACGATGTTCTGCGGCGTGGTGCGCTTGAGCCACATGGAATAGACCACGGCGTAGAAGAAGATGGTGAAGGCCAGGAGGCCGGCGGCGAGCCAGTTGCTGGCAAGGCCCAGCACGATCACCGAACCGAAGGACAGGGACAGGCCGAAGGCCAGGGCCTCGCCGGGCTGGATCCTGCCGGCCGGGATCGGGCGCTTGCGGGTGCGGGTCATGATCGCGTCGATATCCGCATCCCACCACATGTTCAGGCAACCGGAAGCGCCCCCGCCCACCGCGATCATCAGGAGGGACACGGCGGCCAGAACCGGATGAACGGTCGGATGAACCACGACCATGCCGACCAGCGCGGTGAACACGACGAGGAACATCACCCTGGGCTTCAGCAGGGCGAAGAAGTCCGACACCTCGCCCCGCGAGTGGCCCGCCGTGGCGAAGCTCTCTGGGCCGTGATCAGTCACGCTGTTCGGTACGGTGTTCATCGCTGTGATCTTTTCAAACGCATGGGGCAAGGCCAGGACCTTCCCGTCGTCGGCTCCTTGCCGGAGGGCTTGCTTGAACCTCAAGCCCTCGGGGAAGGAGCGGGCGGCATCGCGCCGCCCGGCTCGTATTCGTTAGTGGCCCGTGTCCACGATGCGCGGCAGGGTCTCGAACTGGTGATAGGGAGGCGGGGAGGACAGGGTCCATTCCAGGGTCGTGGCGCCCTCGCCCCACGGATTGCCGGCTGCCTTCTCCTTGCGGACGTAGGCGTAGACCACGCCGAACATGAAGACGAAGAGACCGGCGAAGAACAGGTAGGCGCCGATCGACGACACCAGATTCCAGCCCGCGAAGGCGTCCGGGTAATCCGCATAGCGGCGCGGCATGCCGGACAGGCCCAGGAAGTGCATCGGGAAGAAGAGCACGTTGGCGCCGATGAAGGCGATCCAGAAATGCACCTGTCCGATCCAGTCGGGCATGACGTAGCCGGTGATCTTCGGGAACCAGTAGTAGATGGCGGCGAAGATCACGAACACGGCGCCCAGCGACAGCACGTAGTGGAAGTGGGCCACCACGTAGTAGGTGTCGTGCATGTAGCGGTCCACGGGAGCGTTCGCCAGCACCACGCCGGTGACGCCGCCGACCGTGAACAGGAACACGAAGCCGATGGCCCATTGCATGGCCGCCGTGAAGCGGATGGAGCCGCCCCACATGGTGGCGATCCAGGAGAAGACCTTCACGCCCGTGGGCACCGCGATCACCATGGTGGCGAACACGAAATAGGCCTGGGTCTGGAGCGACAGGCCCACCGTGTACATGTGGTGCGCCCACACCACGAAGCCCACCACGCCGATGGCCACCATGGCGTAGGCCATGCCGAGATAGCCGAAGATCGGCTTCTTGGAGAAGGTGGAGATGATGTGGCTGACGATGCCGAAGGCCGGCAGGATCATGATGTACACTTCGGGGTGGCCGAAGAACCAGAACAGGTGCTGGTAGAGCACCGGATCGCCGCCGCCCGAGGGGTCGAAGAAGGTGGTGCCGAAGTTGCGGTCGGTGAGCAGCATGGTGATGGCGCCGGCCAGGACCGGCAGGGCCAGGAGCAGCAGGAACGCGGTCACCAGCATCGACCAGGCGAACAGCGGCATCTTGTGCAGGGTCATGCCCGGCGCGCGCATGTTGAGGATCGTGGTGATGAAGTTGATCGCGCCCAGGATCGAGGCCGCGCCTGCAAGGTGCAGGGACAGGATGCCGAAATCGAGCGCCGGGCCCGGATGGCCCGTGGTCGAGAGGGGCGGATAGACCGTCCAGCCGCCGCCGAAGCCCAGCGAGCCCGGAGCGCCCTCGACGAAGAGGGAGCAGACCAGGAGGCAGAAGCCCGCAACGGTGAGCCAGAACGAGATGTTGTTCATTCGCGGGAAGGCCATGTCCGGCGCGCCGATCATGAGCGGAATGAACCAGTTGCCGAAGCCGCCGATCAGGGTGGGCATCACCAGGAAGAACACCATGATGAGGCCGTGACCGGTCACGAAGACGTTGAAGGCCTGCGGATTCGAGAAGAACTGAAGGCCGGGCTCCTGGAGCTCCATGCGCATGGCGATGGACAGGATGCCGCCGACGATGCCGGCCATGAACCCGAAGATGAGGTAGAGGGTGCCGATATCCTTGTGGTTCGTGGAATAGAACCACCGACGCCAGAAGGTCGGAAGATGATCGTCGTGGTGATCCGCGTGAGCGGCATCAGCTGCATGTGCCATGATGAGAGCTCTATGGTCCTTGGCGGTCGATTACTGAGCGGTCGCGAACTTGACGGGAGCCGAGCCGTCGGTGGAAGCGAATTTCTGCTTCGCCTCCGCCAGCCAAGCGGCATATTGCTGCTCGCTCACGACGCGGATCTCGATGGGCACGTAGGGGTGGCCGTTGCCGCACAGCTCCGAGCACTGGCCGTAATAGACGCCTTCCCGGTCGGCGTTGAACCAGGTCTCGTTGAGGCGGCCCGGGATGGCGTCCATCTTGAGCGAGAAGGACGGCAGGGCGAAGGCGTGCATGACGTCGGCGGAGGTGATCTGCAGCAGCACGGTCTTGTTGACCGGAACCACCATGGCGTTGTCGGCCCCGAGCAGGCGGGGCTGGTCGGGCTTCAGGTCCTTGGCCTCGGTGATCATGTTCGAATCGAACTTGAAGCCGCCGCCCTGATCAGCCGGATACTCGTAGCCCCAATACCAGGAATAGCCGGTCACCTTCACCACCACGTCTGCGGGGGGCGGCACCAGTTGCAGGCGCA
>DASQTM010000299.1:0-2952 GCA_035641875.1 Microvirga sp.
CCGCCTGTCTTATGTAGGGATCCGCGGGCCTGGGGGGAAGGGCCAAAGTGACGGGCGCTCGCTTATTTCGGGTCTCCGATCAGGGCCGCCGCCGGTAGTGATAGCGGCAAACCTCGTCCCGGAATCCAAGCCCCTCATAAAGGCCGACGGCCGGATCGTTCTCCGCCACCACCGGCACGCAGGCTCCGGTGGCCCCATGCCGGTCGCGCGCCCAGGCGAGGACGCCGGAAATCGCCCTGTGCGCCAGGCCCCTGCGCCGGAAATCCGGGTCCATCGCCACCGAGTTCACGCAGACCATGCCATGGTGAACGGCCCCGAAAGCGACGGCGCCCAGCCGCCCGTCCCCGACAGGAACGGAGGCGAAGACCGCAGGGATCGACAGAGCTTCCAGGATGCTCCTGTGGGTGCTTCGCGCGGCCTCGCCTTGCCCTTGAAGCTGCACAAGAGTCCGGAGCCAAGCATCCCCCGGCAGCCCCTCCTCCAGTTGGACGCCTCTGGGCGGCAAGGGCGCATCCCCGGCAAGCCTCATGTGAAGAATCCGGGTTTCATCCTCCGGCGGTTCGTAGCCCCTCTGGTCGAGCGCATGGGCCAGCGATGGCGGGGCCGTGGACGGAATGCAGAAAAGCGTCGGCAAACCCTGAGCGGCATAGAGGGCCTCGCAATATTGGATCTTCTCATCGAGAGGCTGCATCCCCGGCGAGAGGGGGTGCACCGAGTTCGCCCTTCGGGTGTAGCCCCCGGAAAAGCGCAGGAGCCAGCCGTCGAAGACCAGCTCGCGCAGGGCCGGCCAGCCGTTCAGGCAGGCTTCCTGGACGCCTTGAACGGAGCAGATCGCCGCCCCATGCCTGCAACGTCACCCCTGCAACGTCACCCCTGCCCTGCCGTGTTCAGGCTGCGCGCGAGCTGCTCGATCCGCTCGGCGGCTTTCTGGACGCTGCCGGCGAGCTTGGCCTCGATGGCCTGCGTGCGCTCGTCCCCGGCGGAGGCGAAGCGCCTCAGCTCGGCGAGCTCGGCCTCCATGGCGGCCATGCGCTTCCTCATCTCGTGCATCTCGTCCTCTAAGGTAATGGCCGCCATGACGTGCAGGCGCATGTCGCCGATCTCGCCGAAGGATCCGCGCATCTCCTGGATCTTGGCGTCGTAGGAGGCGGCGAGCCCTTCCAGATGCCGCTCCTCGCCTTCGGCGCAGGCGATCCGGTAGGTTTTGCCGGCAATGGTCACCATGACCTGGGGCATGGTCAGTTCTCCTCCGGCTCGAGCCGCCCGGCCTCGACCAGCACGGTCTGAACCACGCCGATGGCCTGGCGCACGCGCCGGCTCACGTCGTCGGTGGCGGCCTCGAAGCGGTGGAGGCGGGTGAGCGCCCCGTCGAGCTCCAGGGCTAGGCGCGCCCGGTCGTCCTGCATGAGCTGGAGCTCGGTCTCCAGGCTGCCGCGCCGCCTGTCGGCCTCCAGCCGGCGGGACACGGAGGCTTCAAGCAGCCCCAGGGCCCCGTCGAGCCGTTTCATCGCGTCGTCGAGCATGGGAGTCCTCGCGCCTCCGGGAATCGCTGACGACACTAGGCCCCTGGGCGCAGGCGGGCAATGTCCTTCGCGGATTACTCCCGCTTGCAGTCTTTGACTCGCCCCTCCCCCGTGTTAAGGAGCCCACGCCCCTTCCAGACAGGCCGCCCAGGGCCTCACGACTCGTGGATCACGCCGTGCTCAATCTCGTCTCCGCCGATCGCGTCACCCATTCCGATCTGGCGAACGCCGTGCGCGTCCTTGCCATGGACGCGGTCGAACAAGCGAAATCCGGCCATCCGGGCCTGCCCATGGGCGCCGCCGACATGGCCACGGTGCTGTTCACCCGGTTCCTGAAATACGACGCCACGGACCCGACCTGGCCCGACCGGGACCGTTTCGTGCTCTCGGCCGGCCATGGCTCCATGCTGCTCTACGCCCTGCTGCACCTCACCGGGGTGAAGGGGATGACGGTCGAGGAGCTGAAGAACTTCCGCAAGCTCGATTCCAAGACCCCGGGGCACCCCGAGAATTTCATGACCCCCGGCGTCGAGACCACCACCGGTCCCCTGGGCCAGGGCATCGCCACGGCGGTGGGCTTCGCGCTCGCCGAGCGCATGATGAACGCGGAATACGGCGACGATCTCGTGGATCACCACACCTATGTGCTGGCCTCCGACGGCGACCTGATGGAGGGCATCAGCCAGGAGGCCATCGCGCTCGCGGGCCATCTGAGGCTCAACCGCCTCATCGTTCTCTTCGACGACAACGGCATCTCCATCGACGGGCCCCTGTCGCTCTCCGACTCCGTCGATCAGGTGAAGCGCTTCGAGGCCTGCGGCTGGCGGGCCGTGCGCGTGGATGGCCATGACGAGAAGGCTATTCAGCGCGCGCTCTCCCGCGCCCAGAAGTCGGATCGCCCGACCCTTATCGCCTGCAAGACCACCATCGGCTACGGCGCGCCCAAGAAGGCCGGTACCTCCAAGGCCCATGGCGAGCCCCTGGGCGCCGAGGAGCTGGCGGGCGCCAAGGCCGCCATCGGCTGGAGCCATGCGCCCTTCGAGATCCCGGAGAACATCCGCTCCGCCTGGGCCAAGGCCGGCAAGAAGGGCCGCCGCGAGCGCAAGGCCTGGGGCGAGCGCCTCAAGGCCCTGGAGCCGCAGAAGCGGGCCGAGTTCGAGCGCCGCCTCAAGGGCGTGCGCCCCCAGGGGCTGGCCGACGCCGTCGCCCGGCTGAAGGACAGGCTCGTGGCCGAACCGCAGAACGTGGCCACCCGCAAGGCCAGCGAGATTGCCCTCGAGGTGATCACCGAGGCGGTGCCGGAGCTGGTGCTGGGCTCGGCGGACCTGACGCCCTCCAACAACACCAAGACCAAGAACCTCACCGCCATCTCGCCCGGCAACTATGCGGGCCGCTACATCCATTACGGCATCCGCGAGCACGGCATGGC
>DASQTM010000300.1:0-9680 GCA_035641875.1 Microvirga sp.
GGCGCATCGAGGACCCGCACGGCATCGAAGGCGAGGCCGGGCGATCCGTGGAGGGGTTGGGGCTCTTCGACGTGACGACCACGCTCACACCCGTCAAGCGCCTGGAGGCGGTGACGGGGGCCACGCTTCCCGATGGAGCGCCCCTGTCCGGCTACGAGATGCATATCGGCGAGACGTCGGGGCCCGGCGCGGCGCGGGCCTTCGCCCGCCTCGGTGACGGGCGCAGCGACGGCGCGGTTTCGGCGGATGGGCGGGTAGCGGGCACCTACGTGCATGGCCTTTTCGCCGATGATCGCCAGCGGGCGCGTTGGCTGACGCTTCTCGGCGCTGCCACGAGCGATCTCGCCTACGAGGCCCTGGTGGATGACATCCTCGACCGCTTCGCAAGCCATCTCGAGGCGCATCTCGACATCGAGCGGCTTTTCGCGATCAGCGCGCGATGAGCCAGACCAGCACGGCGAGCCCCGCAGCCAAAGCCAGCAACAGCCCGCAGGCGGTGCGGTAGAGGGCAAGGGCCCGGTCGATGTCCTGCGCATTCGCCTCGGCGCGCCCGTCGCCCATCCATCGGTCCTCGACGCGCAGGTTCCCGTAAGTGCGGGGTCCGGCGAGCCGGAGGCCGAGCGCTCCCGCCATGGCGGCCTCGGGCCAGCCCGCATTGGGGGAGCGGTGGTGGGAGGCGTCGCGGCGCACGGCCCTTAAGGCGCTGCCGGGCGAAGCGTTCCGGTTCAGGGCGGCGGCCGCGATGATGAGCAGGGCCGAAAGCCGCGAGGCGGGCAGGTTCACCAGATCGTCGAACCGGGCGGCGGCCCAGCCGAAGGCCTCGTGCCGGGGCGTGCGGTGCCCGATCATGCTGTCGGCGGTGTTGGCCGCCTTGTAGAGCGCCGCGCCGGGGAGTCCGCCGAGTCCCAGCCAGAAGGCGGGAGCGACGATCCCGTCGGAAAAATTTTCGGCCAGGCTCTCGATGGCGGCGCGGGACACGCCCGCTTCGTCCAGGCTGTTGGGATTGCGCCCGACGATCATCGACACGGCCTCGCGCCCGCCCCCGATCCCGCGCTCGCGCAGGCCCGCCGACACGGCGGCCACGTGCTCGTGGAGGCTGCGCTGGGCGAGCAGGGTGCTGGAAAGAAACGCCAGAGCGATCAGGCCAGCAACGCCGAGCCCCGTGAGAAGGGCCTGAAGGCCGAAGGTCACGAGACCGGCGATCAGAAGCAGCAGCAGAAGCGCCAGAACGCCGGCCACGCGTCGCTGCCTGCCAGTCCAGGCCTCCCGGTTCAGACTCCGATCCAGTGCCCCGATCAATCGGCCGATCCAGGTGACGGGATGGCCGATCCATGTGTAAAGGCGTGTCGGATAGCCGATGACTGCCTCGACCATGAGGGCGAGGGCGAGGATCAGCAGGGAATCGGGCCAAGGCATGGGTGGTATCGATGGGTGAAGCGCGAATCTGGCATGGGGGCGATCTGGACGAGGCGCAAAAACTGTTTCCAAGCGCGCCCGGGCCATGGATCGACCTGTCGACGGGGATCAACCCCATACCCTATCCCATGCCGGTCCTGCCATCGTCTTCATTCGAGCGCCTGCCGCCGCCCGCCGCCCACGGGGATCTCGAAGAGGCCGCTGCGAAAGCCTATGGGGCTGCCGACGCGGCAGGCGTCGTGGCGGCTCCGGGCACCCAGGTGCTCATCAGCCTCCTGCCGCATCTGCGGTCCCGCTCACGGGTGGCGGTGCTCGGCCCGACCTATGCGGAGCATGCGCAGGCCTGGCGGCAGGCGGGGCATGCCGTGGCTGAAATCGCATCCCTCGGCGACACGGAACAAGCCGACGTGGTGGTGGTGGTGAACCCCAACAATCCCGACGGCCGGCTTCTCGAACGCGGGACCCTGCTGAACCTTGCGCAGACCCTCGGTCGGCGGGCCGGCCTACTCGTGGTTGACGAGGCCTTTGCCGATTTCGATGCGGACGAGACGCTCGTCCCGTTCCTGCCCGAGAACGCCATCGTCCTGCGCTCCTTCGGCAAGACCTACGGGCTTGCGGGCTTGCGGCTCGGGTTTGCGATTGCACCAGCAGGCATTGCCGTGCCCCTGCAGGCAGCCCTCGGCCCCTGGGCGGTATCCGGTCCGGCCATCGAGGCGGGGCGGCGGGCATTGCGGGACAGCGATTGGATTGCCGCGGCCAAGCGCGCGCGGGCCGCCGATTCCCGGCGTCTCGATGCGCTGCTCGCGACTGTTGCCGATGCCCTCCCAAGGGGCACCATTCTGTACCGCCTCATGGAAAGCCGCCGCGCCCCGGACCTGTTCGTTCATCTGGGCGGGAGCGGAATCTGGGTCCGCCGCTTCGCCTTCAACCCTCACCTGCTGCGCTTCGGTCTGCCCGGTTCCGAAGAAGCCTGGTCGCGTCTCGAGGCGGCGCTCGGTTCCTTTGCCTGATCAGCCGGCGAGGAAGCCCGCCAGCGCCTTCGGGTCCACGTTGCCGCCGCTGATGATGATACCGACCCGCTTTCCGGCGACGGGGACGATCCCGTTCAGGGCGGCGGCGGCGGACAGGCAGCCGGTGGGCTCGACCACGATCTTCATGCGCTCGACGAAGAACCGCATGGCCTCCACCAGCATGGCGTCGGACACGGTGACGATGTCCTCCACCTGCTCGCGGATGATCGCGAAGGTTTTTTGGCCGAGGGAGGGGGTCTGCGCCCCGTCCGCGATGGTGCTGGGCACCGGGATCCGCACGATGGCGCCCGAGCGGAAGGACTGCTGCCCGTCATTGCCCGCCTCCGGCTCGACTCCGAACACGCGGCAGCCGGGGGAGAGCGCCCCTGCGGCCAGGGCGGAGCCTGCGAGCAATCCGCCGCCGCCGAGGCAGACGAAGAGCATGTCGAGGGGGCCAGCCTCCTCGAACAGCTCCTTGGCGGCGGTGCCCTGGCCGGCGATCACGTCCTCATGGTCGTAAGGGGGGATCAGGGTCAGGCCGCGCTCCGCGGAGAGCCGCCGCCCGATGGCTTCGCGGTCCTCCGTATAGCGGTCGAAGAACACCACCTCGCCGCCATAGCCCCGGGTGGCCGCCACCTTCATGGCGGGCGCGTCCCCTGGCATGACGATGACGGTTGGGACGTTCTGAAGACCTCCCGCATAGGCTATGGCCTGGGCGTGGTTGCCGGACGAGAAGGTCACCACGCCGCGCCGCTTGGCGTCCTCGGAGAGCCGGGCGATGGCGTTGTAGGCGCCGCGGAACTTGAAGGCTCCGGACCGCTGTAGGTTCTCGGCCTTGAAGAACAGGGTGGCTCCCGTGCGCGAATCGGCGGTGCGGGAGGTGAGCACCGGCGTTCGGTGGGCGATCCCCTCGATGCGCCCGGCCGCCGCCACAACGTCGTCATAGGTGGGCAGGGCAGGCGAGGGGGATGGCAGGTCGGGTTGTGCTTGCGCGCTCATTCTCGGTCACCGGTTACAATCGACCGCTCCCATAGCATGCCGGGGAGGGATGCGTCGCCTGCGGCCTACCGGGCGCCCAAAAGAAAAGGCCCGACCATTCCGTCGGGCCTTGGCACCTATCCCCGTCTGGGAGAGGAGGAGAGGTGCACCTACTCGTAAGTTCTCGCTGTTCCGGCGGAAGAACGCCGCAATGGCAGCGGCGTTCCAGCCGCGGCGTACCTGACTTTAGTCGAATCACACGGTTGGAGGAGATCCCAGGCCGTCCCGCAGCACCATGTCCTTGTCGACCCGGCTCGCCTTGTCCTCGCGCAGCTCGCGCTTGGCCCGGCGCAGCTGCTTCTCGGCCTTGGCCAGGGCGGCGTTGAAGGCCAGGTAGCAATCCTTGTTCTGGGCCTCGGCGCTCATCATCTTCAGCGCGCCCATCTGAATGTTGACGGTGCAGCGATAATTGAGCCCTTCCCGGGTCACGTGCACGGCGGCCGTGCTCAGGTGCCCGAAATACTTGCCAGCCGTACGCATGATGCTCTGCTTGGCGTGATCGCGGAAGGTGTCGCCGAGGTCGACGTTCGAGCTCTGGACGGTGATGGCTCGATCCATGGCTTCTGTGTCCATTCCATTCTCCTGTGTGATGGCACAGGAGTGCAACGGACCCGGCAAGGGTTGGTTTCAGCGACGCCGTAGGCGATTGGGACAATCGGCTGTCTAGGTGAAAAAAACCCAAATTTTCCAATTTATTCTATGGCTCCGCTGAAACCCTCCGCGCAGCCGTGAGTTGCCGGTTAACATTTGTTAATAAAATTTTGCGGAGCAGCAACGTGCAGTTCAATCACCAATTTGATCGATGTCGCGAGAGCCTGAATAGCCTGAATTTCAGCCAGACCCAGGTCAACTACATCCTCGGCCATTCCCTCGCGAGCATCTATCAAGAGGTGCTGAAGCAGCCGATGCCGGATCAGCTTCGCGGTCTTGTCCATCAGCTTGAGCGGAAGCTTTCAGACCATCCGGGCGCCGACGAGCCGGAAGCTTCCAAGTAATCCAACATCCGGACGTCTTGACGCGATGCTTCGCAGGCGCCCCCGGCGGCGTGGCTTCCGGTGAAGACACGCTTGCGCGCCTCCCTTGAGGGGCTGTCTTCCTGTCTTACGGGAAAGGAGACGAAAGCTTTAGGAAGATACGCTTACGTTAGCCGTGCCATTTCGCCGTACTGCGATCCTGGCCAAAACAGACTAGACAAGACACTATACAAAATAAACGCCATCGTCGCGCTATGGGGGCGCCAGCCGTGTCGAACGTTTTTGATAAAGCAAGAAAGCTCTTGTTCCGGAGAAGCGTGGCCATTGCTGCGGCCCTCCTGATCTCCCTCCTGACCGTTACCCTAATGGCGTTGCCGCGCTTCACGGCGCAGCCCGTCCCCGAGATCACCTATTCCGAGTTCTCACGCGAACTTGCCGAGAAGAAGATCGGCAGGGTCCTGGTCCAGGACGGGGGCTTTTTGGTATCCTTAAGCGACCGGACGGTGTTCGTCCGCCTCCCCAACAGCCTCATCAGCGCCGACATGATCAACCGGGTGACGGCAGCCGGGGCCGAGGTGGACTTCAAGAAGCCCGGCATCGATCCGTCCCACGTGGCGAGCATTCTCGTTCCCCTGGTGATGGTGGCGGCGGTTCTGCTTCTTCTGGCCGTTCAGACTGACTTCAAGCCCACCTCCCGCTGGCCGCGGGCGATCACGCACATCCCCGATCGCTTTGCCGACGTAGCCGGCCAGAACGAGGCCAAGGCCGAGCTACAGGAGGTGATCGCCTTCCTTAAGAACGCTCAGGCCTTCGAGAAGGTGGGCGCCCGCATTCCCCGCGGGCTCCTGATGGTCGGACCGCCCGGAACCGGCAAGACCCTCATCGCCAAGGCGCTTGCCGGCGAGGCAGGAGTGTCCTTCCTGGCCGTGTCGGGCAGCGACTTCTCGGCTCCTCTCATCGGCATCGCCAAGAGTCGGGTCTCCAAGCTGTTCCAGCAGGCCCGCAAGCGTGCGCCCTGCCTGATCTTCATCGACGAGATCGACGCCATCGGCCGCAAGCGCGGCGGCGGCGGATCGGCGGCCGACCGGGAATTCGAGGGAACCCTCAACCAGCTTCTCGTCGAGATGGACGGCTTCAACACCACCTCCGGCGTGATCGTGATCGGCGCCACCAACCGGGTCGACGTGCTCGATCCGGCCCTCCTGCGCCCGGGCCGATTCGACCGGCAGATCCATGTGGGGCTGCCCGACATCCGCGGCCGCGAGGCGATCCTCGATGTTCACGCCCGCAACGTGCGGCTCTCCCCGGGCGTCGATCTCGCCGTCATCGCCAAGGGAACGCCAGGCTTCTCCGGGGCGGATCTCAGCAACCTGATCAACGAGGCGGCGATCTTCGCCGCGCGGGAGGGCGCCGACGTCGTCACCCGCGAGCATCTGGAGGCCTCCCGCAACAAGATCATGATGGGTCTTGAGCGGCGCTCCCTCGTGCTGACGGCCGAAGAGCGCCGGCTCGTGGCGGTCCACGAGTCGGGGCACGCCCTGTGCGCCTGCCTGATTCCGGGTTCCGACAAGGTGCACAGCGCCACCATCGTTCCCCACGGCCAGGCTCTCGGCCTCGTCATGCGGCTCCCGGAGCATGACCGCTTCTGCATTCCCGTCGAGAAGCTGGAGGCGGATCTCATCGTCGCCATGGGCGGGCGCGCCGCCGAAGAAGTGGTGTTCGGAGCCAGGAAGGTGACGACCGGAGCCGCGAGCGACATCGCCCATGCGACCGACATCGCCACCCGGATGGTGACCGAATGGGGCATGAGCCCCGCTATCGGCATGGTCCGGGTCGCCCGCTCCGGCGACGGCCTGCCGCGGGAGGCGGAGCAGGAGATCCGCCGGATCGTCGAGGGGATGTACGAGGCCGCGAAAGCCTGCATCGAGCAGAACCGGACGGCGCTCGACGCCCTCACGGAAGCCCTGCTGGAGCGGGAAACCATCGACGGCGACGAGGTTCGCCGGATCGCCGCGGTTCGGGAGGAGAGGCTGGCGGCCTGAAGGCTCGCACCGCCTTGCCCTCATTCCGATAGGCGAAGCGTCTCAAAGGACGGGGCGTTTCCAGAGATCACTGAATCTCGTTTTTCGGGACGCCGCTGACCCGGATACTCAGGTTGAAGTCGCATTGCAAAGCCAGGCTCCAACGACCAGCGCCCATTGAAAAATCGCCGGCCGAGCCCTTGCGGATCGCCCGGCAATCCCCATATTGGTCTTATCCCAGCGGACATAGCGAGGACTTCGGAGCGGCAGGCGTCACTGCCCTGCTTCGTCGGGATCGGGTTAGGACGGATGTACTCCGACCCGGTCTGTTTCCGCGCTCGCCTGACGATGCGAGCGCCCGTCTGGTACCCAATCAGCCCAGGCCCGTAGCAGGCGCGGCTGGAGATGCGAAGGCATCCCGCCCGTTCGCCCCGGAGCCTGGGCTTTTTCGTTTTCTTGCCCGGATGACAGGATATGTCGCCGGAAAAGGGCGGATTCGCTCCTGAACTTTTCCCCAGGTCTCCCGGTTGAGCTCACAAGCTGGTGGGTGTTCGAACGTTGCTTCTTCAAGGAGGGAAGCATGGAACATAAGCCCCTGTCTGAACTGAGTCACATCGCCGATCTGAAGCCTACGACGCGCAAGCCCGTCCTGTCGAAGCGGGAGCGGCTGGACCGCTGGGCGGAACTCCTGGAGCGGCAGCCCGACAGGCTGCTCAGAACCCTTGATGAAATCGAATGGCAGCCGAAGTCCGTGCGCCAAGCCATGCGGGCCGACAACTCGGCCCTGACGGTTGCCTTCTCCGACCCGGTCCTGCGCGCGGAAGGGCTCGCCAGCGACCGGTTCGGAGACGCGGTCGCGTTCTTCCAGATCACCGAGCATGAGGCGCATATCGTGCTCTGCTCGTGCCACGGGGGCGAGGCCATGCGGGCCGAAGAAGCGGCGCGGCGGGTCCGCGGGATCCGGTCGCCGAGCCTCTGGTCGCTGTATTTCGGCTGGTTCGCTCACTGAAAACCAGGCTCCTGCGGGCCTCAATCCTTGTACGGATCGAACTCGCCGGGTCCCGCCATCGCGACGGCGAAGGGGCGCAGCCTGTGCTCCACCTGGATCGTGTTCCGGTGAAAGGCGAGCACGTCCGACAGGCGCCGGTAGACCATGGGGCTCTCGTCCACGTCGCCGCCGCGCAGGAGCACGCCCTTCCCTCGGAGCCATTCGTCCATCTGCTGGCGGGTGAAGCGGGGAGGGCGAACCCATTCGCCGGCCTTGTTCTTCTTGCCCTTCGCGTCCATGCGCCCGAACAGGCGGCCTGCCCCGTGCACCGTGGAGTAGAGGCTGTCGGCGCTCTCCGGGCCCTCCACCCCGCGCAGGATGACCGCATCGTCCCCCATGGAGCCTCCGACGAAGCCGCGCTGTCCCGGAAAGGCGGGCGTCGCGCCCTTGCGCACCACCCAGTAGTCGCGCCCGCCATGGCTCTCGCGCCAGGCGAAGTTGTGGTGGTTGTGAACCTGGTCCGTGACCTGCCCGCCGATGATCCGCCGCACGCGCTCGACCACCCATTCGCGGCCGGCATAGGCGTAGAGGCCGCCGAGCTTCACCCCGGCGATGTAGCTTCGTCCCACCTCGCCGTCCTGATGCACGATGGCCGGCTCGACCTCCATGCCGTCCTTCGCGCCGACGAGGGCGAGGTGCTTGGTGGTGATCTTGTGGCCGAGCCCCCGGGAGCCGAAATGCACCCCGATCCAGACGAATCCCTCCTCGTCTTCGAACAAGTCCACGTAGTGGTTGCCCGATCCGACGGTTCCCAACTGCTGGGCCGCCAAGGTCTTGAGGTCGCGCACGCCGGCCTCGTCCCAGAGCGGGGAGTCGAACAGCTCGTGGTCGACCCTAACCGCGTTCTTCTGGCCGATCCCGAAGCTGACGGCCTTGCCGATATCGGACAGGATGCGCCCGGCCTGCCCGGCGATATCCTCGTAGCGGGTGTCGAGGCGCACCGCCATGTTCCCGCAGGCGATGTCGAAGCCGACCCCGCTGATGGAGACGTGCTCCTCATAGGCCACGACGCCGCCGATGGGATGGGCGTAGCCGAGATGCCCGTCCGCGCAGAGAACGCCCTTCACGGCGCTGCCGACTCCCATGCAGCGATTGAGCTGATCGATGGTCTTCCGGTCGTGCTCGCCGTAGATGCGGGTGTTCATGAAGGGCTCTCGTCTCCTGCTCCCCGGACAATACCGCCAGGGCAGAAGCCGTTCCGGTCATGGGCGGCTGTTGTAGCGCTCGCGCAGGCGGTCGACCTCCCGCTGCAGCAGGTCGAGCCCCCGGCCGATCTCCCGCGCGGTGTTGTCGACGATCCCGGCATTGGCCGGGACATCCGGGCAATCGAGCGCCCCATCCCGCCGGTGGCGGGGGGCGATGCCGCCCTGCGGGGTGAGGAGATAGGCGCAGCCCGTCTCCTCGTCGCGCCAGACCACGGGCCGATCGAGCGCAAGAGCCGGAGCCGCGAGGGTCGCTATGGCGATGATCGCCGGAAGCGCTGACCTGTTCACCGTGCAATCTCCTGTCTTCGCGTCGAAAGCATGGGGAAAATTCGCCTTGGCCCCGCCATGTTCCTTGATGGTCCTTGGAAGGCTCAGCCGGGCAGGCGGAGCGTAGGCCCCATATCGTCTCGCGAAAGAATCTTCGCCATACGGCGAAGCTTCATGAAGGTTACGGAAATTCATTCCGCAGCGAACGGAAGGTCTAGGAATCCAAGCTTTGGTCAATAAGCGCGCATCACTCGAAAGAGTTATCCCCGTCCGCGCCCAACCCGCTTAAGACTCGACGATCATAGCCATTCAGAGGTGCACATGGCTTCTGCCGTTTCGGTCGAGCGGACGAACAACCAGGACATTGATGGGATTTTGTCCGGACGGCGCTGGGACAGCCTGAACCTCACCTACAGCTTTCCGAAGGATGCATCTCTTTACGGCGACGCCTACGGCTGGGGTGAGGCGCGAGACAATTTCGGCGCCCTGGGCGAGGGCCAAAGCGCGGTCACCCGCCATATCCTCGGCACGATCTCGGCAGTGACGAACCTGGACTTCGCCGAGATCGAGGAGACCCCAGCCAGCGAAGCCACCCTGCGGCTGGCGAGGTCGGACGCTCCTTCCCCGGCCTGGAGCTATCTGCCCGGCGACACCCGGGAGGGCGGCGACACCTGGTTCGGCAACTCCAGCGGCCTGTTCGA
>DASQTM010000301.1:0-5225 GCA_035641875.1 Microvirga sp.
AGGGCCACCGCAAAGGCGACCGCCGCTGCTCCGCGGACGAGACGGGGCGCAAACCAGGCCGCCGGAAAGACGAGGCCGGCGACGAGAAGGCCCAGCACGGCCGCCCCGCTATCCGACGCGAGCGCCGTTCCGCACAGGATCGCCACAAGGGCGGCCGCCCAGAGCCAGCCGTACCGCGCATGGCCCAGCAACCAGGCGACCAGAGGCGGGGTCAGCACCAGCAGCGTCAGCACCGTGCGGTTGAAGATGAACGTGTTCGAGCGCAATCCCAGGGTGCGCCGAAGGCTGAGCCCGGTCCTCAGCTCGAACACCATCATGGCGCAGGCAAGGACGAATGCGCCCGCCAGAAGCCAAAAGCCCGAGCGGGTCATGCGCCAGGCAAGGGTCTGAGAGAGGACGAAGGCGGCTGCGACGGGGAGCCAGAACTCCCCGAAAGCCAGCAGGGAGGCAGCCTTGAACTCGCTCCAGCCGACGGAGACAAGGCTCCAGGCGAGAAACGCCAGGACCGCCGCTCCAAGGGGCGAGGCCAGGGCGGCGAATCCCTCACGCAAAACCTGGCGCAGCCGCCCCTCCGCCGCTGCGGCTCCAAGGGAAAAAACAGCGCTCGCGACGAGAAAGACGGGGCTGGAGCGATGGGCAATGGCCATGCCGACCGGCATGAGGGCCAAGGCTGCGCCCGCCGCACGCCACAACCCTTCCGCCAGACGCAACCGAAAGCCGGTGATCGCGTCGCCGGCAGGTGCCATTTCCAAGGAGTTCATGGCAAGGCTCATACGCGAAGGTTCAACAAGGATAAAGAACCAAGCGCTTGCCGCTCTTGAAATCCGCCTTTACGGTCGGGAGCAGAACGCTCTGAACGTCACATAAGCGTCAATGGAGGAAACACGATGAGCCAATACCGCAAGAGTCTTTGGCGCGGCGCGCTGGCTGCGGCGGCCGTTCTGGGCTTTGCCACGTCGGCCATGGCCCAGATGGAACTGAAGATCATGGCTCCGGCGGCGCCGGGTGGCGGCTGGGACCAAACCGCCCGCTCCATGCAGCAGGCCCTGAGCCAGTCCGGCATCGCCAAGAGCGCGCAGGTCACCAATGTCCCGGGAGCCGGCGGCTCCATCGGCATCGCCCAGCTCGTCAACAACTCCAAGGGCGACGGCAACCAGCTCATGGTCATGGGCTACGTCATGGTGGGCGCTCTTCTGACCAACAAATCGCCCATCACCCTGGATCAGACCACTCCCATCGCCCGTCTGACCACCGAATACGAGGCGATCGTGGTTCCGGCCAATTCTCCGATAAAGGACGCCAAGGACCTTGCGGCGGCGATCAAGGCCGATCCGTCCAAGGTCACCTGGGCCGGCGGCTCGGCGGGCGGCGTCGATCACATCGCGGCGGCCCTCTTCGCCAAGGCCGCGGGAGCCGACCCCACCAAGATCAACTACATCCCCTTCTCCGGCGGCGGCGAGGCGCTGGCGGCCATTCTCGGCGGCAAGGTGACGGCGGGCATTTCCGGCTATGGCGAGTTTGAAAGCCAGGTGAAGGCGGGCAAGCTGCGCCTCATCGGCCTGACCTCGGCCACCAAGACGGCGAATGTGGACGTGCCCTCGATCAAGGAGCAGGGCGTGGATCTGGAAATCGCCAACTGGCGCGCGGTGGTCGCCCCTCCCGGCATCTCCGCCGACCAGAAGAAGGCCCTGACCGACGCCATGGACCGCCTCGCCAAATCCAAGGAATGGCAGGACATCCTCAAGCAGAAGGGTTGGGAGGACGCCTATGTGTCGGGCGATGCCTTCGCCAAGATCCTGGCCGAGGAGCAGGGTCGCACGAAGGAAGTGCTGACCGCCGTGGGACTGGTGAAGTCCTAAGCTTCGGCCTAGAATGACCTCTGAAGCGTCGCGTCCCTCAAGCGCGGCGCTTCTTTTTTCGGGAATTCTCATGATCGCATCTCAGCAGCGGCGCATCGACGTGGCAGGGCTCATCATCGCCCTGGTCCTTCTCGGGTTGGCAGGGCTCGTCTGGTGGGACATGACCAAGCTTCAGATCCTGTCTCCCTACGACCTCGGCCCGAAGGTCATGCCCGTTGTCGTCACGATTGGCCTTACCCTCCTGGCCATCGGCAACGCCATCGGAGCCTTCCGCGGCGATCTCCCGAGACGCGACAGCCTCGACTGGAAGCCGATCCTCCTGATCCTGGGCGGGCTCGCCAGCCTCATCCTCCTCGTCAGATTCGGCGGAGGCTTCATGATCGGCACAGCCCTTCTGTTCGCCACCACCTCCACCGCCTTCGGGCGCCGGGCCTTCCTCACGGATCTGGCGATCGGTGCCGCGATCGCCGTTTTCGTCTACCTGCTCTTCGCAAAGCTCTTGACCCTGTCCCTGCCCACCGGGCCGCTCGAACGCCTGCTCTGAGGCCCGCCATGGAAGCCTTCGTGTCCCTTGCCAACGGCTTGGCCGTGGCCATTCAGCCGATGAACCTGCTTTTTGCCCTCATCGGCGTTCTTCTCGGCACTGCCGTGGGCGTTCTGCCCGGCATCGGCCCGGCCCTGACCGTGGCGCTGCTTCTGCCGATCACCTTCAAGCTGGATCCGGCGGGCTCCATCATCATGTTCGCGGGCATCTACTACGGCGGCATGTATGGCGGCTCGACCACGGCGATCTTGATCAATACGCCGGGCGAAAGCGCCTCCATGGCCACCGCCCTCGAAGGCAACCTGATGGCCAAGGCCGGCCGGGGCGGTCCGGCGCTCGCCACCGCAGCCATCGGCTCCTTCGTGGCCGGCACGATCGCCACCCTCGGCCTTACCCTCCTGGCGCCTTACCTCGTCGATATCGCTGTCAGCTTCGGCCCCGAGGACTACTTCGCCCTCATGTGCGTGGCGTTCGTCACCGTGTCGGCCACCTTCGGCGACTCCCCTGTGCGCGGGCTGACAAGCCTGTTCATCGGCCTGACCCTCGGCCTCGTGGGCATTGACATCCTGTCCGGCCAGTCCCGGTTGAGCTTCGGCGTGCCGGAACTCTACGACAACATTGAAGTCACGACCCTGGCGGTCGGCCTCTTTGCGGTGGGGGAGGCGCTTTATGTGTCCTCCCGCCGCCACATCCACGAGGAAAAGCTCGAAGCGGTGCGCGGCTCCCTCTGGATGACCAAGGAGGATTGGAGCCGCTCATGGAAGCCCTGGCTGCGCGGAACGGCCTTCGGCTTCCCCATCGGGGCCCTTCCGGCCGGCGGCGCGGAGATCCCGACCTTCCTGTCCTACTCGACCGAGAGACGGCTGACAAAGTACCCCGAGCAATTCGGCAAGGGCGCCATCGAAGGCGTCGCCGGTCCGGAGGCCGCCAACAACGCGTCGGCCGCAGGCACCCTCGTGCCGCTCCTGACCCTCGGCTTGCCCACCTCCGCCACGGCCGCCATGCTGCTGGCGGGCTTCCAGCAATACGGTCTCAACCCCGGCCCCCTGCTCTTCGCCGAAAGGCCGGACCTGGTATGGGGCCTCATCGCAAGCCTTTTCATCGCCAACGGCATGCTGCTGGTGCTGAACCTTCCGCTGGTGGGCCTCTGGGTGCGCCTCCTGGCGATCCCCCAGCCATGGCTCTATGCGGGCATCCTGGTCTTCGCCACCATGGGAACCATCGCAGCCCAGCCTTCGCCTGTAGAGCTCATCATGTTGACGGCATTTGGCGTGCTCGGCTTCCTGATGCGGCGCTTCGATTACCCGATCGCTCCCGTCGTGGTCGGCCTGATCCTGGGTCCCATCGCCGAAAGCCAGCTGCGCCGGGCGCTCTCGATCAGCCTCGGCGATCCGATGGTTCTGCTGCAGAGCCCGATCTCGGCCACCCTGCTCTTCATCGCCCTGGTCGCCCTCGTTCTGCCTTTCGCGATGAAAGGCCTGGGGCGCTTCCGGGCGGTGGAAGATTGATGGCACAAAGAAAAAGGCCCGGTTCCCCGGGCCTTTTTCGTCGATAGGCGTTCTCGGGAGCCTTACTGCAGCGCGTGGCCACGCTTGCCCATTTCGGCGCGGGCCCGCGTCATGATGAACTCCGAGACATCCTGCGCCCAGACCGCCAGATCGCTGACGATTTCGTCGAGGATGACAGGCTGGGTCTCGACATATCTCACCCCTGCCGCGGATTTGTAGAAGGCTGCAATATCCTTCAGCTCAGCCTCGGACAGCCGGCTTGCAAAGGCCTGCGCGGCTTTGTCGACCATGACCTGCTTCTTCTGCTCAAGCTCGGGCCGGATCTGGTTCACGACCTGGTCGAGGTCGGACCTGATTTCGGGCCGGGTCACGTTCATCTGCTGAAGCTGAGCCAGAAGCGGCTCGGTCATGGCTTCGAACGAGCGGGTCATGCCGGAGCTGATGGCGACCTCGCGGGCGACGGTCAGGTGGCTGGGGCTCGGCTGAGGCTGTTGCGCGAAAACCGGGCTGGCGAGCATGAACAGCGCGACCGAGGTCGCAGCCAGACGTGAGGCGTTGAGGATCATGGGTGGGACTCCAGCGTTAAGGCTTATGGTTGGATCTGACCGAGTTCGACAAGCCCCTCTCCGGTGGCGAGGATCGCTCCGGTGGCGAGGCCGATAAAAAGACCGTGCTCGACGACGCCCGGGATGTTGTTGAGCGTCGAAGCCAGCACGTTCGGTTTTTCGATGCGCCCGAGATGCGCATCGAGGATGAAATGTCCGCCGTCGGTGACGTAGGGAGCCCCGTCGGCTGCGCGCCGGAGAGCCAGGTCGCCGCTCGCGCCCAGGCTGTCCAGCAGCCTGGCGATGGCCTGCTCCACCGCCGTAAGGCCGAAGGGCACGACCTCGATCGGCAGCGGGAAGCGCCCGAGCTTGGCCACGTGCTTGGAGCCGTCCGCCACGACGATCATCCGCCGGCTGACGGAGGCGACGATCTTTTCCCGCAGGAGCGCCCCGCCGCCGCCTTTGATCAGGCGAAGATCGTCGTCGATCTCGTCGGCTCCGTCGACAGTCAGGTCGAGTTCCGGCGTTTCATCAAGAGTCGTCAAGGAAATGCCCTCGCGCTGCGCCTGCTCCCGAGTCGCCTCCGAGGTGGGAACGCCTGCGACTCTCAAGCCCTTCCGTACCCGCTCGCCGATGGCGGCGACGAAAAACGCCGCCGTCGAGCCGGTGCCCAGGCCGAGCCTCATGCCGTCGGTGACGAGCTCGGCGGCCCGTTCGGCTGCGGCGCGCTTGAGATTGTCGCTCACTGATGCCCTCTGATGATTGCATC
>DASQTM010000302.1:0-12597 GCA_035641875.1 Microvirga sp.
TCCGCAATCGACGGTGACCAGAACATCGGCCCCCTGCTCCTTCAGCCCGCGGATGGCGTCGACATTGGGGCCATAGCCTTCGGTGATCCGGTCCGGAATGTGGATGGCATAGGCGATCCCGCAGGCGCGCAGATACTCGGCTAGGAGGGAGGCGCTGCACGCGCCGTCCACATCGTAGTCGCCGAAGATCGCCACCGTCTCGCCGCGGATGACGGCCTCGGCGAGGCGCGCGGCGGCGGCCTCCATGTCCGTCAGCACGTTCGGATCCGGCATCAGATCCCGCAGGCGCGGGTTGAGAAAGCCTAGCGTGTCGTGAACCCCTACGCCACGCCCGGCGAGGACGCGGGCCAGCACGTCCGGCAGCCCATGAGTCTGCGCGATGGCGAGCGCGATCGTGCCCTGGGCGGCGTCGCAACGCTCGATCCAGGTCCGGCCGAGGACGGAGCTGCTGACGCCCAGGAAGGGTCGCGGCAGGGAAAGGGAAGCTGATTCGGTCACAGCAGGGAGGTTAACCCGAAATGTGGTCAAAACACCTTGCGGTATTGAATGAAGCCGCTGCGGGTCGCGAGCTTGTCATAGAGCGCCCGGGCGGAGGTGTTGGTCTCGTGGGTCAGCCAGTAGACCCGGCTCGCCCCCTCCGCCTCGGCCCTCTCATAGACCGCCTCGATCAGGGCGCGTCCGGCGCCGCGGCCACGCGCCTCTTCCACCGTGAAGAGATCCTGGAGATAGCAGTAGTTGCCGGTGGTCCAGGTGGAGCGATGAAAGATGTAGTGCACGATTCCGACGATCCGATCGTCGAGAACGGCCGCAAGGCCATGGATCGGCTCGGCGGCGTCGTTCAGCCGCCGCCACGTGGTGTCCGTGACCTCAGACGGCACGGTTGACTTGTAGAATGTCAGATAGCCCTGCCAGAGAGGCTCCCAGGCCTCCCGGTCTCCTGATCGGAACGGGCGGATCTGAATCATCTGTCGTTGCAACTGCATGAGCCCCTCACGTCATGCCTGCCCGGTGCTGGGCGTTCCGGCGGCCGCGGCTCCGAAGACATAGATGGCCGGGCTTGTCCCGGCCATGCCGAAAGATGAACCTGTGAACTGACGCTCCCTAGCCCAGGTGGAACTTGGACAGCTCGCGGTGTTCGCCATAGATGCGGCGTACGGTTCCGGTGGCGGAACGGTAGACCACCGTCTCGGTGGTGATGACGTCCCTGCCGAAATGCACGCCTTTGATGAGCGCGCCGTCGGTCACGCCGGTCGCGGCCACGATCACGTCGCCGCGGGCAAGGTCCGTCATGTCGTATTTCCGGTTGGGATCGGACACGCCCATCTGAAGCGCGCGGGAGCGCTTTTCTTCCGTGTCGAGGATCAGGCGGGCCTGCATCTGCCCGCCGATGCAGCGCAAAGCGCCCGCCGCCAGCACCCCCTCGGGGGCTGCGCCGATGCCGAGATAGATGTCGATGCCGGTCTCGTCGGGCTTGGTGGTGAAGATCACCCCGGCCACGTCCCCGTCCGAGATGAGGCGGATACCCGCCCCGGTCTTGCGGATCGCTGCGATCAGGTCCGCATGGCGGGGCCGGTCGAGCACGAGGGCGGTGAGTTCGTTGGGCTTCACGCCCTTCGCCTTGGCAAGGCTGTGGATGTTCTCCTCCGGGGAGGCGTCAAGGTCGACGACGCCATGAGAGTAGCCGGGGCCCACGGCGATCTTGTGCATGTAGACGTCGGGAGCAGCCAGCAGGGTTCCGGCCTCGGCCATGGCCATGACGGCGATGGAGCCCGGCATGTCCTTGGCGCAGAGCGTCGTGCCCTCGAGCGGATCGACCGCGATGTCGACTTTCGGGCCCTGCTTGTTGCCGACCTTCTCGCCGATGAACAGCATGGGAGCCTCATCGCGCTCGCCCTCGCCGATCACCACGGTGCCGTCGATGGGCAGCTTGTTCAGTTCGCGCCGCATGGCGTCCACGGCGGCCTGATCGGCCGCCTTTTCGTTGCCGCGGCCACGAAGCCGCGCCGAGGCGACTGCAGCGCGCTCGGTCACGCGGACGAGCTCCAGGGTCAGGATGCGCTCGATGATTTGGCCCGGTTGGACGGTAATGCCTTGCGACATGGACGTGTCGACTCCCTGTTGAAGCTCTTAGGCGGGTATGGCCCGCCGGATGGACGCTATTCGCGCTCGATACGAATGACTTGGGGCGGCTCGGCAATAAGGCCATCCCCCGAAATTTTTTCGAGTGCAGAACGAATCGACGCCTCCGTCGCCGCATAGGTGATGAGGACGAGGGGAACCGGCGCTCCCGAGCGCCCATGCGGGTCCTGGGTGGCCGCCGCCTCGGAGCGCTTCTGGAGGATGCTTTCGAGGGATATGTCGGCCTCGGCCATGCGGGTCGCCACGCCCGCGGCGGCGCCGGGACGGTCCCGAACCGTCAGGCGGACGTAATAGCCGCCCTCGTGGCGCTGCATGGGCGCGCGAGGCGCCTTCTCCAACTGGCCGACGGAACGTCCGAAGGGTGACGGCGCCTTGCCGGAGGCCACGTCAGCGATATCCGCCACCACCGCGGAAGCAGTGGCGTCGCCTCCTGCTCCGGGTCCGATCAGCGTCAGCTCCTTCACCGCGTCCGCATCGAGGGTCACGGCGTTCGTTACGCCCATCACCTGGGCGATGGCGGAGGTTCTGGGCACCATGGTCGGGTGAACGCGCTGCTCGATGCCGGTCTTGGTCCGCTCGGCCACGCCAAGGAGCTTGATGCGGTAGCCCAGCTCCTTGGCCATGGCGAGGTCGAGGGGCGTGATGGACGAGATGCCTTCCACATAGATGGCATCGGCGTCGATTTCGGTGCCGAAAGCCAGGCTCGTGAGGATCGCGAGCTTGTGGGCGGTGTCGTAGCCTTCCACGTCGAAGGTTGGATCGGCCTCCGCATAGCCGAGGCGCTGGGCGTCCTTCAGGCATTCCGTGAAGGTGAGCCCTTCCAGCTCCATGCGGGAAAGGATGTAGTTGCAGGTGCCATTGAGGATGCCGTAGAGCCGCGACACGCGATTGGCCGGCAGGGCCTCGCGCAGGGTCTTGATGATCGGGATGCCCCCGGCGACGGATGCCTCGAAGGCCAGGGACGCGCCCTTGTCCTCGGCAAGCTTCGCCAGCGCAAGGCCGTGCTTGGCGAGCAGGGCCTTGTTGGCCGTAACCACATGCTTGCCCAGCGACAGGGCCCCTTGCACGATCTCCAAGGCCGCGCCGTCCGCGCCGCCCACGAGTTCGACCACGCAATCCACCTCGGCGGAGCGGGCTAGTGCCGCGGGATCGTCGAACCAGGTGAAGCGGGACAGGTCGACGCCCCGGTCCCTGCTTCGGTCGCGGGCCGACACGGCCGCCACCTGAACGGGCCGCCCGCCCCGCTGGGCCACAGCCTCGTTCTGGCGGTCGAGAATGCGAATGACCGATGCGCCGACTGTGCCGAGGCCGGCGATGCCGACCCGAAGAGGACGTGTCACGGACAAGAGCTCCCTGTGAAAACCGCGTTGCTCTTTACGACCGTCAAGGTTGTCTGTCCATGACCACGAAGCGGCATGGCATGGCCCTGGTCTCCTATGAACCGGAACGGGAGGCGCTAGCCCGCGCCATGGGCACCACGTTGTGGAGAGTCTGGTCCGCGTTGTCGAAGAACTTGCGGATGTTTCGGGCGGCCTGGCGGATGCGCTGCTCGTTCTCCACAAGGGCGATGCGCACGTAATCGTCGCCGTGCTCGCCGAAGCCGACGCCCGGGGCAACCGCCACATCGGCCTTCTCGACCAGGAGCTTGGAGAATTCCAGGCTTCCCAGCCCGCGGAACTTCTCGGGGATCTGAACCCAGGCGAACATGGAGGCATTGGGGGCCGGAATGGGCCAGCCGGCCTTGTCGAAAGCATCGACCAGCACGTCCCGGCGGCGCTTGTAGGTGGCGCGCATCTCGCGGATGCAGTCGTCAGGGCCGTTGAGCGCAGCGGTCGCCGCCACCTGAACGGGGGTGAACGCCCCGTAATCCAGATAGGACTTCACCCGGGACAGGGCCGCCAGCAGGCGGTCGTTGCCGACCGCGAAGCCGATGCGCCAGCCCGCCATGGAGAAGGTCTTGGACATGGAAGTGAATTCCACCGCCACGTCGATGGCTCCGGGGACCTGCAGGATCGACGGGGGTGGGTTCTTCTCGTCGAAATAGACCTCCGAATAGGCAAGGTCCGAGAGCAGGATCAAGTCGTGCTTCTTGGCGAAGGCCACGAGATCCCGGTAGAAGTCTAGGGAGGCCACATAGGCCGTGGGGTTCGACGGATAGCACACCACGAGCGCCACAGGCTTCGGGATCGAATGGGCCACGGCCCTCTCGGCGGCCACGAAGAAACCGGGCGTCGGCTCGGCCGGAACAGAACGGATGACGCCACCCGCCATCAGGAATCCGAAGGCGTGGATGGGATAGCTCGGGTTCGGAACGAGAATGACATCGCCAGGCTCAGTGATGGCCTGGGCCATGTTGGCGAAGCCCTCCTTGGAGCCCAGCGTCGCCACCACCTGCGTGTCGGGATTGAGCTTCACGCCGAAGCGTCGCGCGTAATAGCCGGCCTGGGCCCGGCGCAGGCCGGTGATGCCCTTTGAAGCGGAATAGCGGTCCGTGCGCGGCTTGCCCACCGTTTCGACAAGCTTATCGATGACATGCTGAGGAGCCGGCAGGTCCGGATTGCCCATGCCGAGATCGATGATGTCCGCCCCGTTGGCGCGGGCCGTGGCCTTGATGCGGTTAACCTGCTCGAAGACATAAGGGGGGAGACGCTTGATCCGGTAAAAATCCATCATGACGGGGTCCTCGAGCGAAGCTGAAATTAGCGTATGGAATTATGGGTTTTTCTGAAGGGCGGGCTTCTTGATAACCGGGGCGGGCTCCGGTGTCCCGCCTAAACGGGCGGCCGCGGCGCCGGCAGCCTCGTTCTGGGCGCGCAGGGCATCCATCTCAGCCTCGGCGGCCTTGATCTCGTCAGCGGTCCGCGCCGGCGTCGGACGTTGCTGAGCCGCAACGCCGATCGGCATGTAATCCAGAGATTTCGGCCTCGATCGCGCGACGAAATCCGGCGACTCGGCCACTTTGGGGCCAAACCCGAGAGAATTCGCAAGTTCCTTGGTTGGATTGGAACCATCCGTACAGGCAGCGACGTTGGCAAGAGCGAGCATTGTCAGCGCAATGGCAGCGGCGCGGAACGGCAACGAACTCGTAGCAAGCATCTCGGTACCTAATGATAAGAATATTGACTCTGGCATAGACGACGGCATGAACGTTAAGATGTCGGAAATGCGGCCTGCGGGCAATGCCGGCGGATCGTAGGGAGAACGCCTTATGGATAAGCCTTATGGTCAAGACAAGGCTCAGTCCTCAACCCCGGATTTCGAGGAACTGTCCCGAAACATGGCCCTTTTCATCGAAGGGGCCAGCAGGGCCACGGCAGCCTACCTCAAGCCCCTCGAGGAGCGGCAGGCGCCGCCGGATCTCGCAGGAGAAACGGCAGGAGCCATCAAGACCCTGGGCCGCGTCGCCGAGGCCTGGATGGGCGATCCGCAGAAGACCTTCGAGGCCCAGGCCCGCCTCGGAACGCAGTTCATGAGCCTCTGGGCGTCCACCCTGAAGCGCGCCCAGGGCGAGCCGGCCGAGCCTGTAGCCGCGCCCGAGCCGAAGGACAGCCGGTTCAAGGACCCGGAATGGTCTGAAAACCCGGTTTTCGACTTCCTCAAGCAGGCCTATCTCATCACCTCCCGCTGGGCCGAGGATCTGGTCGAGGATGCGGAAGGGGTCGACGAGCGGACCCGGCACAAGGCGCAGTTTTACCTCAAGCAGCTTTCCAGCGCCCTTTCGCCCTCGAACTTCCTGCTCACGAACCCCGAGCTCATCCGGGAGACCATCAAGGAGAACGGCGCCAATCTGGCCCGTGGCATGTCGATGCTGGCGGAGGACATCCAGGCGGGCGGCGGGGAGTTGAAGATTCGGCAGACCGACCCCGGCAATTTCAAGATCGGCGTCAATATCGCCACGACGCCCGGCAAGGTCATCTTCCGCAACGACCTGATCGAGCTGATCCAATATGCCCCGGCAACGGAGAAGGTGCTCAAGCGCCCGCTCCTGATCGTGCCGCCCTGGATCAACAAGTTCTACATTCTCGACCTCAACCCGGAGAAGAGCTTCATTCGCTGGGCAGTGTCCCAGGGCCTGACCGTGTTCTGCATCTCCTGGGTCAACCCGTCGGAGCAGCATGCCGACAAGGGATTCGAGCACTACATGCGCGAGGGCATCTTCGCGGCTCTCGACGCCATCGAGGAGGCAACGGGCGAGAAGAAGGTCACCACCATCGGCTATTGCGTCGGCGGCACCCTTCTGGCCGTGACCATGGCCTATATGGCGGCCAAGCGGGACAAGCGGATCGACAGCGCCACCTTCTTCACGGCCCAGGTCGATTTCACCCATGCGGGCGACCTGAAGGTGTTCGCGGACGAGGAGCAGATCAGCGCCGTCGAGGCCGCGATGAGGAAGCGCGGCTATCTCGAGGGCTCGCAGATGGCGAACGCCTTCAACATGCTGCGGCCCAACGACCTGATCTGGTCCAACGTGGTCAATGTCTACATGAAAGGTCAGGCGCCCTTCCCGTTCGACCTGCTCTACTGGAATTCCGATTCCACCCGCATGCCGGCGGCCAATCACGCCTTCTATCTGCGCAACTGCTACCTGGAGAACAAGCTCACCAAGGGCGAGATGGAGATCGGCGGCGTGAAGCTCGACCTGAGGAAGGTCAAGGCTCCGGTCTTCAACCTAGCGACCAAGGAGGACCATATCGCCCCTGCCCGCTCGGTGTTCCTCGGGTCGAAAGCCTTCGGCGGACCGGTGGATTTCGTGCTGGCCGGATCCGGGCACATCGCCGGAGTCGTCAATTCTCCGAACAAGCCGAAGTACCAGTTCTGGACCGGCGGCCCCGTGGAGGGCGAGATGGAGGACTGGATGAGCAAGGCCGCGGAGACTTCAGGGTCTTGGTGGCCTTACTGGTTTGAGTGGGTCAAGAAACAGGCTCCCCGCATGGTGCCGGCCCGGGAGCCGGGCGGCGGCAAGCTCGAACCGCTCTGCGACGCGCCGGGCACCTACGTTCTGGCGAAGTCGTAAACCTCACCAGATCAATAAAAAAGGCCGGCTTGAGCCGGCCTTTTTCGTGAGCGGGTGTGGGCTCAGTACTTGCGGACGAGCGGCACGGCCGGGATCGCAACCTTGGGATCGTCCCAGCGATAGCGCAGGCCGACCGAGACGATATCCACGGTGGCGTCCACGTCAGCCAGGAAGGGCACGCCCAGGTAATCCTGATGGCCGGGGGTGATCCGGATATCGGTTTCCTTCGCGAAGATGTGCGTATAGGCGATGTCGAAGGACAGCTTGTCGCTCCACTGGTAGCCGGCGCCCACCGAGAGCCAGATGCGATCATTGTCCGGCAGGCGGGTCGAGCGGATTTCCGTGTCGATCGGCGATTCCTCGTAGGCGAGGCCCGCCCGGAGGGTCCACTGGTTGTTCAACTTGTAGTCCAGGCCTGCCGAATAGAAGAAGCCGTCGTCATAGTTGAGCGGCAGGGTGCGGACGACCGCCCCGCCAGGTCCGAGCACCAGCGGCTCCTTGAGAACGCTCCAGTTCGTCCACTCGAAGCCGAGGTGCACCGTCACCGCAGGGGTGATTACCTGCGACAGGCCGACCGTGACCTGATCCGGAGTGGTCAGGTCCGCGTTGATCGGGATCCGCCGGTTAACAGGAACCCCGCCGACCCCGGCCGGAATGGAGAAGGTTCCTTCCAGCTCGTGGTCGATTCTCGACCGGTAGCCGATACCGATCGTCGTGCCGGCGAACGGGGTGATGGTGGCGCCGGCGGTGAAGCCGAAGCCGATGTCGTCTCCTTCGAGGATCGCGCTCGGAGCATTGGGCAGAGCAGCGGCCAAACCTGCTCCAGCGGCGCTCTTGAGGCGAATGTCGAAATACTGAAGCGACGGACCCACGGCGAGGGACAGCCAATCGTTCACCTTTACGCCGACGATCGGGTTGACGTTCAGGGAGAAGACCTTGGACGAACGGGAATAGATCTGCCCGGCCCAGTTCTGGCGCGGATCCGTCACAAGACCGAATGGGGCGGAGTTGGAAACGCCGACCCAGAGCATGTCGTTGATCTGGTAGGAGCTGAAGCCTGTCGGCACGATGGCGTCCTGGCCGATATCGCCGGAGGCGCCGAAGGTGGCCGTCGGGGTTCCGGGCAGAGGATTGATCTCGACGCGCGGCACGATCAGGGACAGGTGCCACTCGCTGTGCCAGCCTGGCGCCATCGTGATCGAGGCCGGGTTCCAGAACATGGACGACAGACCGCCGGACCCGGAGGCGGCGCCGGCGAAAGAGTAGCCCTGTGCGGTTGCGCTCTGCTCACGGATTGCGAAGCCGCCGGCCTGCGCGCCCCCTTGAGCGGAGATGAGAGCTGCGAGAGACACCGCAGCCAGGGTTGAGATACGATTAAACCGGCTCATGAAGAATTCCTGCCCTTATGGACGCGTTGATTTTGGTCGGCGAATCCCGCCTTGGGGCTACTGTGCCAATGCTTCATTTTAGCTGCAATCGGCCAACGGGAATTCAGGGAGGCGGAGCCTAGCTTCGGTAATATTGTCCCTTTATTTGTTAAGGATCGCGTTCGACATCCCAATACAATCCACATAAGCCGAAATAGGTACGGTTTATATGTAAACCAATGTATTTGACTCTGTGACCTTGGCTTATGCTGTCAGAGCCATTAACCCGTTCAATCAGCAGTTTGTGTGCTTTCGTGACAAAACGGCAACATGCCGGGCCGAGGAAGTGCTGCGGACGACGGCGCAGACGCGCCGACTTGAACCATCAACATCGATAGGAGGAGCGTTTCATGAAGCTGGTGAGATTTGGGGATGCTGGACGCGAGAAGCCGGGACTGATCGACCCCAGCGGACAGATTCGCGATGCATCGAGCCTCGCTCCCGACATCACGGGAGCGACCTTGTCGGCGGACAGCCTCGCGCGCCTCGGCCAGGCCGATCCGATGTCGCTTCCTCTTGCTCCGTCGGGCCAGCGCCTCGGCCCCTGCGTCGGGCAAGTGCGCAACTTCATCGCCATCGGGCTGAACTACGCCGATCACGCCGCCGAGACCGGCGCGCCGATTCCGGCGGAGCCGATCATCTTCAACAAGGCTCCCTCCTGCATCGTGGGCCCCAACGACGACGTCATCATCCCGCGCGGATCGCACAAAACCGACTGGGAGGTGGAACTCGCCATCGTCATCGGCGAACGCGCCTCCTATGTGGGGGCCAACGAGGCCCTGGACTTCATAGCTGGCTATTGCGTCTGCAACGACGTCTCCGAGCGCGAATACCAGCTCGAGCGCGGCGGCACCTGGACCAAGGGCAAGGGCTGCCCGACCTTCGGACCCCTCGGACCCTGGCTGGTCACGAAGGACGAAGTGCCCGATCCGCAGAACCTGTCCATGTGGCTCGACGTGAATGGAGAGCGCATGCAGACGGGGTCGACCAAGACCATGATCTTCAACGTGGCGAAGATCGTGTCTTATGTCTCGCACTTCATGATCCTGGAGCCCGGAGACGTGATCACCACCGGCACTCCGCCCGGCGTGGGCATGGGCATGAAGCCGCAGCGATTCCTGAAGGCCGGGGATGTAGTGTCTCTCGGCATCGAGCGCCTGGGCGAACAGCGCCAGCGCGTTATCGCCTTTGAGAGCAATCCGTCGGATACGAGCAAGGGCCGGCAGGGGCACTGAGCGACAGGCTCCACACTTGGCACAGTTATCCCCGCACAAGCGGGGATCCATCACCACGACGGTTTGAGGATTAGCAGGGCTCCCGCAGTGCCTTATCCTGCATCGTCAGTGTTTACGGATCCCGGGCTCCGCTGCGCGGCCCCGGGATGACAGGAGCGACGGGCCTTCAGATCAATCCCAGCATGAGCTGGATGTTCTGAACCGCCGCTCCCGACGCCCCCTTGCCGAGGTTGTCTAGGCGCGCCACCAGCACCGCATGGGAATAGCTGTCGTGCCGGAAAACCCGGAGCTCCATGCGGTCCGTATCGTTGAGAGCCTCGGGTTCGAGACGCTCAAGCCGCTTGTCCTCCGAAGCGGTCGGCGCCACGGTGACGAGGCCGCCTTTTCCGTAATGCTCCATGAGCGCCGCCTCCAGGTCGCCAGCCTTCGGCTTGCCCGGCAGCAGATCGAGATGGAGCGGAACGCTCACCAGCATCCCCTGCCGGAAATTGCCCACGGAGGGAATGAAGATCGGACGCCGGGTCAGGCCGGTATATTTCTGCAGTTCCGGCACGTGCTTGTGCTCGAAGCCGAGGCCGTAGAGCTCGAAGGCCGGGGCTGTGCCGCCCTCGTAGGCTTCGATCATCGAGCGGCCGCCGCCGCTGTAGCCGCTCACCGCATTCACGCTGATCGGATAATCGGCCGGGATCAGGCCCGCATCCACCAGGGGCCGGATGAGCGCGATGGCGCCGGTGGGATAGCAGCCGGGGTTGGCCACACGATCCGCCGAAGCGACAGCCTGCTTCTGTACGGGGGTCAGCTCGGCAAAGCCATAGGCCCAGCCGGGGCTCACCCGGTGCGCGGTGCTGGCATCGAGGATCTTGGGCTTCCGGCCATTGAGCCCATCCACGAGGGACACGGTCTCGCGCGCCGCATCGTCATGGAGGCACAGCACCACCAGATCGACCTCGGCCAGGATCTCCCGCTTGGCTGCCGGATCCTTGCGCCGCTCCGGATCGATGCTGCGGATGGCGATGCCTGAAACGCCCTTCAGGCGCTCGCGGATGCCAAGGCCCGTAGTCCCCGCCTCGCCATCGATGAAGACGGTTTTCGTCTTAAGGCCAAGACCGGTTAAGCTGTGGGTCATGGTTGTCATGGTCGATCCACCTGTGGCCGCCTATTTCTAGGCAAAGCCGATAGCGCCAAATAGTTCTTGAGAAACAAAAAAAGCCGCGCATCGGCGCGGCTTGCGGTCAGGCTTCAGACAGCCGTCATCGCGCTCGCGCCGGGGGAGCGTTCAATCGGCGTCGGAGGATCGGAAGCGCGTGTTTCATGTCGTTTGTATGATTGCTCACGGCAGCCTTGTCAACATTCTGTACCCTGTCGTGTCAACCGATCGAGCATGAAATGCGTCCCCGTGCCGTGAACTCCCGCGCTTCCGAGGGCTTCCTAGAATTGGACAGAGGCAGGGTCAGCCGGTAGGTCCCGTGACTGTTCGCATCCTCTCCAGGCCTGCGTTGCGTTTGAATGACAAGCTCGATCCACGGGAAGACCCCTCCTGACTGCTCCTGAAACACCAGGAGCTTCAGGTCGCGCCCGTAAAGCCATCGACCGGTCAGGTGCTCGTCAGCTAAGCTGGTGACCCTCTGATCCTCTGGAACCTCCTTGAGGCGAAGCCGAATCTCGCCCTGAAACTGGAGGATGGGATTGTGGTGGGTGTGCCCGACCACCGCCATGGCACTGAACTCCAGAACCTTGTCATCCGCGGCGCAGCTCAGGGTTGCCGCAGCGCTGGCTGCTCCTGCACTAGGGACTAGATCCTCGACACAGTGATTTTGACGGTTTGGAATGGTCGCGGGCCGGCCACGACGCCGCTTCTCCGGCAGACAGTCCGGCCGGGATGGCTTGGGCAAACCTGTCGGTGCCGGCCTGCGGTGCATATCAATCGCCGTCTCAGACCTGAGGGGTAATGAACGATCCTTCCCTTCGTCCTGCCATCCGCCGGACGACGGTCGGAGGCCGGCTCAACCAGTCATAATCACTGTGCAAAGGATCTAGCGGCTATTCGATCACCTCGTCGGCGCGGGCGAGAAGGTCAGGCGGGATCTCGAACCCGAGCGCCCGCGCGGTTTTCCCGTTGAGAACAAGCTCAAACGTCGTCGGCTGCTCGATGGGAAGGTCGCCGGGCTTCTCGCCCCTCAGCAAGCGATCCGCATACCCTGCCAGCCGCACATAGGTGGCCCGCTGGTTCGCCCCATAGCTGGCAAGGCCCCCGACCTCACAGTGCTCGCGCGAGCCGAACATCGACGGCAGGCCATGCGCCTTCGCAAACTCAGCAATCTTCACCTTGTGCACCCTTGTGGCACCGCCGGGGAAGGCGAGCATCGCATCCGCCCTTGAGCCCCGCACCTGCTCCAGGGCAGCGTCGATGTCGGCCCCGGAAGCGAAGGGTGCATAGACGAGGCGCAGGGAGAGAGCCTCCGCCGCCCTTTTGGTGGCCTCATACTCAAGCTGTTCGCCCGGATGAGTGGGGTTGGACAGGACGGCGAGGACTCGCAGATGGGGCATCAACTCCTTGAGGACCTCGACCCGCTTCTGCGCCACATCAAGCGACATGAAGGTGATGCCGGTGAAGTTGCGCCCAGGCCGAGCGAGGCTCTCGGCAATGCCAAGCGTGATCGGATCGCTGCTGATGGCGAACAGGACGGGCTTTGCTGTCACGGCTCTTGTGGCCACTATGGCGGGCCCACTCGAGACAATCAGGTCCGCCGGCAGGGCCAGGAGTTCGGGGAGCATCGCTTGC